>DATIUN010000051.1:0-37053 GCA_035466795.1 Azonexus sp.
AGCAAGGGCTGGATGAAGCGGCTGCGCTGGAGAAGGGGATGGAGGTTAAGTCGGTCGAGTTCGTCAAGGCCGGGGCGGAGGTCTATAGCAAGGTTTGAATTTGCTTCAAGCGCTCAAGGCAAAGGAAAGGCGGCTGATTCAGCCGCCTTTCTGTCTTTTGGGCGAATGCTACGGTCGGCGCTGAAAAATGGTTGATTTTTGCCCGGGAGGATCTGGACGGGCCGGCGCCAAGATTGTATCAATGGGTCAAATGATCTAATATCATATATCAAATGATCCATTTGGAGCTTCCGATGCCCAAAACCTCTCCCGCCAAGTCGTCGCTGCAGATTGCCGAGCAGGCAACTGTTGCCTATATGGTTGCCGGCGAAACTCGTGCTGCCGGTGCCTGGGTGGCTTATCGCGACCGGTTTCTAGGTAGTTCGGCACAGGCGCGGATCAGCGAGATTCGCAAGGGGGCGCCGGCCAGCAATCTGGTCGGGGCGGCCGAGGCCTTGCGCTTGCCGCGTGAGCGGGTTTATGAGCTGGTCGGGCTGTCGGCTTCGACGGCCAAACGCAAGCTGGCCAAGGGCGAGGCACTTGATCCGATGTCGACCGAGCGCCTGACGCGGCTGGGGGCTATCGAAAAGCTGGCTGAAGATACTTTTGGCAGCCCTTCGCTGGCCAGTGAGTGGCTGCAGACGGCCAACATTGGTTTGGGTAACGTGATGCCCTTGTCCATGCTCGATACCGAGATTGGTTGCCGCGAGGTGTCGCGTGTCCTCAACGCCATCGCCTATGGTGGCGCGGCCTGATGTTGGCATGGCGGATTGCCCGGACGAAGTTTGCGCTTGACCGGAGCGGCGCCGGGGGCGTGGCCGATGGCGGACGCTGGCATGCGCAGGGCGTTCCGGTGATTTACGCCGGCTTGAGCGTGGAAATCTGCGCCATGGAAAAGGTCGCCCATACCGGGCATATTCTGCCGCCGGACCTGATGCTGGTTGCGCTGAGCCTGTCCGATGACTTGGCGCTCTACGAAACAGCTGATTGCGCAACCCTGCCCGGCTGGGAGGCGACGCCTCCCGGTGCGGTTTCGCTTGAATACGGTACGACATTTCTGCGCTCTCTGCGGGCGCTCGGCATGATTGTGCCTTCGGCCATCGTGCCCGAGGCACGCAATATTGTGTTGAATCCCCTCCACCCGCGGTTTGCCGAGGTCGGCTTCGAGCTGTTGCGGCCTTTTGTTTTTGATCAGCGCCTGCGGCCCCTGTCGTGAACTGCCGTCCCGGCTACGTGGAATCAGCCTTCGCGCCGCAGTGAAGCCGCCGTCGCTGCGCCATTTGCCGCCCGCGCGGCTTCAGCCACTTCCTTGTCGACGATGGTCTTGCCGATCGGGGCGAGGGCGATGCCGGCCAGTTTAAGGTGCTGGATGGCAAAGGGAATGCCGATGATCGTCAGAGCGAGGCTGACCGCCGACACGACATGGCCGATCGCCAGCCAGATGCCGGCGAAGATGAACCAGACGATGTTGCCGAGCAGGCCGAGGCTGCCGGTGCCGATGTCGTCGGCCTGATGCAGTTCCTTGCGGCTGATCGCCTCCTTGCCGAAGGGGAAGAACGAGAACTGGCCAATCACGAAGCTGGCCTTGGCCCACGGAATGCCAACGATGGTCAGCAGCGCGACGAGACCGACGAGCCACCAGGCGAGGCCCATGATGACGCCGCCAAGAATGAACCACAGGAAGTTGCCGATTGTTCGCATGCTGTTCTCTCTGGAATTGGGGAGATTGTTGGCTTTTATGTTCGGGTTGCCCGGCCGCCCGGAGTGCATCCCGACCCGGAGATGGCGGCGACACCACGAATTACAAGCCCGTTTGGTGCCGGTCGCGGTCGACGGTGGAAAATGGGCGAAAATGGCGGCCTTGTCCAGAACCGAGCCAAGAACGTGGACTGCCGACCGAACTGCGGCGCCTGCTGCATCGCCCCTTCCATCACTTCGCTGGGAAAACCGGCGGGCGTCGCCTGCCGCCACCTCGATGCCGCCCTGCGCTGCGCCATTTTCGGCCAGCCGGGGCGCCCGGTCTGCTGCGTCGGACTGCAGCCTTCCGCCGAGATGTGCGGGGCGTCGCGCGAGGATGCTCTGCGCTGGCTGGCCGATCTCGAAGCGCGCACCGCGCCGGGATAGTAGAATGCTGCCTCCAAATAAAGGCTGCACCGCATGGACCCGATCCTTCTCCTGAAAGCACTGATTCTCGGCATCGTCGAGGGGTTGACCGAATTCCTGCCGATTTCCTCGACCGGTCACCTGATTCTTGCCGGCGATCTGCTGGATTTCAACGACGATCGCGGCAAGTTGTTCGAAATTGTCATCCAGTCCGGCGCCATTCTGGCGGTCGTCTGGGAGTATCGCGAGCGCCTGCTGGTCGTGGCGCGTGGTGCCTTCAGCGACCAGGCCGCGCAGAAATTCATCCTCAACCTGTTCATTGCCTTCCTGCCGCTGGCCATCCTCGGGCTGGCTTTCGGCAAGGCAATCAAGGCCAACCTGTTCAACCCGATCGCGGTGGCGACGACCTTCATTCTTGGCGCCTTCGTCATCCTCTGGGCGGAAAAGCGCGAGCACAAGATCCGGGTGCAGACGGTGGAGGAAATGACTCCGGTCGATGCGCTGAAGATGGGTATCGCCCAAGCCTTCGCGCTGATTCCGGGCACCTCGCGCTCGGGGGCGACGATCATCGGCGGTCTTCTTTTCGGCCTGTCGCGCAAGGCGGCGACCGAGTTTTCCTTCTTTCTTGCCATCCCGACGCTGGGCGCCGCAACCGTTTACCAGTTGTACAAGGAGCGCGCGCTGCTCAACGCCGACGATATCGGCATGTGGGTGGTCGGCTTCATTTCCGCCTTCGTTTCCGCCTTCCTCTGCGTGCGCTGGCTGTTGCGCTTCATTTCCAGCCACGATTTCACGCCCTTCGCCTGGTATCGCATCTTTTTCGGCATCGTGGTGCTGTCGACCGCACACTTCGGCTGGGTCGAGTGGACCGCCCACTGATTCTCTACCTGCACGGCTTCTGTTCGTCGCCGGCCTCGGCGAAGTCGCGGCTGCTCGGCGAGTACATGGCCGACCGCGGCCTCGGCGAACGCTTCATCTGCCCGCAACTTTCGCCGGTACCGGACGAGGTGGTGAGTGCGGTCAGCCGCCTGATCGAAGCGGCCGACGGGCCGGTGACGCTGGTCGGCTCGTCGCTGGGGGGGCATTACGCCAACCATCTGGCGGAGAAGTACGGTCTGAACGCAGTGCTGATCAATCCGGCGGCGGTGAAGTACCTGGATGCCGCCCTCTTCATCGGCGACCATGCCAATTTCCACAGCGGGGAACGTTTCACCTTTACCGCGGCGCATGCCGCACAGCTCGCGGCACAGATCACCCAGCCGACTCCCGGACGCTACTGGCTGCTGAGCGAAACCGGTGACGAGGTGCTCGACTGGCGGCAGGCGGCCGAATTTTATGCCGGCTGCCGGCAGACCGTGCTGCCGGGTGGCGATCACAGCTTCACCCGCTTTCCCGATTTCATACCGCAAATCCTTGAATTCGCGGGGCTATAATCCGACGATGAATGTACTGTTCGAAGAAGATGGCGGCTTCAAGGCCGGTAGCGTCATGGCTGACAACGACAGCTCGTTGCAGGTCGAATTGCCGACCGGCAAGCGCAGCAAGATCAAGGCCGCCACTGTGTTGTTGCGTTTCGAGAAGCCCGCGGCAGGTGCCTTGCTGGAGCAGGCGACGCCACTGGCCGAGGAAATCGAACCGGATTTCCTGTGGGAATGCGTCAACGACGGCGAGTTCTCGTTTCTGGATTTTGCCCGCGATTACTACGGACATGAGCCGGCACCGGTCGAGGCGGCGGCGGTGCTGCTGGCCGTGCATGCGGCGCCGGTCTATTTCCATCGCAAGGGCAAGGGCCGCTTCCGCAAGGCGCCGCCGGAAATTCTGGCGGCCGCGCTGGCCAGCCTCGAAAAGAAGCGGCTGCAGGCGCTGGCGATGGAAGGCTGGATCAGCGAACTCAAAGCCTTCCGTCTGCCGCCGGAAATTGGCTTGCTGACCGATGCCCTGCTCTACGCGCCGGACCGCAACAAGCCGGAAACCAAGGCCTTCGAGACGGCCTGCGGCGAAACCGGCCTGACCGCGGCGCAACTGCTGTTCGAGTGTGGTGCCATCAAGTCGGCTTACCATTTGCATTATCGTCGCTTCCTGCACGAGCAGTTTCCCAAGGGCACGGCTTTCCCGGTGCTCGAGGCGCCGCCGTTGCCGGACGATCTGCCGCGCGCCGACGTGCGCGCCTTCTCGATCGACGACGCGCAAACCACCGAAATCGACGACGCGCTGTCGGTGACCCGGCTGCCCGGTATCGGTTCGCGCATCGGCATCCACATCGCGGCGCCCGGGCTGGCCATCGAACACGGCTCGCCGCTCGACGGGGTGGCGCGTGCCCGGCTGTCCACGGTCTACATGCCCGGCAACAAGATCACCATGCTGCCCGATGCCGTGGTGCAGAACTACACGCTGGCCGGTGGTGTCGATTGCCCGGCGGTGTCGCTGTATCTGACGGTCAACGATGTTTTCGAGGTCATTTCGCACGAGTCGCGGCTGGAAATGGTGCATATCGCCGCCAATCTGCGCCACCACGAAGTCGAGCCGTGGTTCAACGCCGAAACCATCAACGGCCCGTTGCCCGACGAGCCGTTCAAGGACGAACTGGTCCATCTCTGGCACTTCGCCAACGCCTGCGAAGGGCGGCGTGGCAAGCCGTCGGCGATGCAGGGCAACAACGACTACAATTTTGCCATCGTCGGCGATCTGGCCGATCCCGATGCCTGCACGGTCGAGATCAGTGAACGCAAGCGCGGCAGTCCACTCGACAAGCTGGTCGCCGAACTGATGATTGTCGCCAACTCGACCTGGGGTGGCCTGCTCGCCGAAAAGAACGTCGCCTGCCTTTACCGCGCGCAGACGCAGGGCAAGGTGCGCATGACCACCTCGCCGCTGCCGCATGAGGGCCTCGGCGTGCCGCAGTATGCCTGGATGACCTCGCCCCTGCGCCGCTATTGCGACATGGTCAATCAATGGCAGCTGATCGCTTGCCTGCGGGGCGAAACGCCAGCTTTTGCCCAGAAGTCTGCCGAGTTGTTCGGCGCGATGCGCGATTTCGAGACGACCTACGGCGCCTACGCCGATTTCCAGCGCCTGATGGAACGTTACTGGTGCCTGCGCTGGCTCCAACAGAATGGCATCGACGAAATTGCGGCCACCGTGCGCCGCGAGCAACTGGTCAAGCTCGACCATCTACCGCTGATGCTGCGTGTGCCGTCGTTGCCGGCCGATATCGGGTCCGGCCGGCGGGTTCGTCTGGCCGTCGAAGCAATCGATATGCTTGGCCCGGAAGTCAGTTGCCGCTATCTTTCCGTCATGGACGAAGTTTTGCCCGAACTTGCCGAGGAGGAGGAAGCGCAGTGAGCGTTGCGACGCTTTCATGGTCGCCTGTCGTGCCCGATAACCGCCGTCTGTGGCTGGCGATCGGTATTTCGCTGGCCATCCATGGGCTGCTGATGGCCCTGCACTTTACCTTCCCGGACGCCTCGAAGGAGATGCGCGAGAAGGCGCTCGACATCATTCTGGTCAATGCCAAATCGGTCAAGAAGCCGACGGACCCGCAGGCGCTGGCCCAGGCGAATCTCGACGGCGGCGGCAATACCGACGAAAACCGCCGCATCAAGACACCCTTGCCGCCGACCACGCACCAAACCACGGGTAGCGAAATCGAGCGCATGCAGCGCCGCGTGCGCGAAATTGAAATTGCCCAGCAGAAGATGCTGACCGAAGCCAAGACGGCGCGCGCCGCCGCCGTTGCCCGCAATGCCGCCGAGCAGCCGACGCAGGTGACCAGCGTCAGTGGGCAGGATCTTGCCGAATCGGCGCGGGCCATGGCGCGCCTGGAAGGCGAGATCAACAAGAGCGTCGACGAGTACAACAAGCGTCCGCGCAAGCGCTTCATCGGCGCGCGGACGCAGGAGTACCGCTTTGCGCAGTACATCGAGGACTGGCGCCAGAAGGTCGAGCGCATCGGCACGCTGAACTATCCCGAAGCGGCGCGCGGCAAATTGTACGGTTCGCTGGTGTTGACCGTGTCGATCAACCACGATGGCAGTCTCAATCGTGTCGATATCAACCGCTCTTCCGGTTACAAGGTCCTGGACGACGCAGCCAGGCGCATCGTCCAGATGGCGTCGCCCTACTCCCAGTTCCCGCCCGATATTCGGCGCGATACCGACATTCTCGAAATCACGCGAACCTGGTATTTCACGCAGGGCGATCAGGTCTCGGCAAAATGACTGACCGCTATTGCGTGCTGGGCAATCCGGTTGCTCATTCCCGGTCGCCGGTCATCCATGCGCAGTTCGCCGCGCAGCGTGGTCAGGACATGAGTTACGAGGCGGTGCTGGCGCCGGCGGATGGATTTGCCGAAACCGTGGCGCAATTCGTTGCCGCCGGCGGCAAGGGCGCGAATGTGACCGTACCGTTCAAGGAAGAAGCGTTTCGCCTCAGTACCCGGCGCAGTGCGCGGGCCGAGCGCGCGGGCGCGGTCAATACGCTGGTTTTCGGGGAAGCCGGGGTTTTCGGCGACAACACCGACGGCGCCGGTCTGGTGCGTGATATCGAGGCCAATCTCGGTGTCGCGCTGGCCGGAAAACGAATCCTGCTGCTCGGCGCCGGCGGCGCCGCGCGCGGCGTCATCGCGCCGCTCCTCGCCTGTCGTCCGGCCAGCCTGTTCATCGCCAACCGCAACGCGGACAAGGCCGAGGCGCTGGCGAAAGAGTTTTCCGACCTTGCTGTGGTCGACGCCGGAAACTTTGCCAAAACCGCCGGCCACTGCTTCGACATCGTCATCAACGCCACTTCGGCCAGCCTGTCCGGCGCGAGCCTGCCGCTGCCGGCGGAAATCTACGCACCGGGCAGCCTGGCTTACGACATGATGTACGGCAAGGGCGAAACCCCGTTTCTGGCTCAGGCCCGCCAGCAGGGCGCGGCGCTGCTGGCCGACGGCCTGGGGATGCTGGTCGAACAGGCGGCCGAGGCCTTTCTGGTCTGGCGCGGCGTGCGGCCGGAAACCGCGCCGGTGCTCGCCGAACTGCGCCGCCAATTGACGGCATGAGGCGCCTGGGCCGCTGGCTCAAATGGTCCCTGCTCGGGCTGATCGGGCTCGTTCTCGCCTGGCAGTTCTGGCTGCTGGGCTGGGTACTGTTCTGGAAATGGGTCGATCCTGGAACGACGCGCTTCATGGAAATACGCTTGGTCGAGCTGCGCGAACAGAATCCCGACGCCCGGCTGAAGATGCAATGGGTTCCCTACGAGCGGATTTCTCCTCATCTCAAACGCGCCATCATCGCCGCCGAGGACGCCAGCTTCGTCGATCATGAAGGCTTCGACTGGGAAGGCATCCAGAAAGCCATCGAGAAAAATCAGAAGCGGGGGCGAGCTGTCGCCGGCGGCTCGACCATCAGCCAGCAACTCGCGAAAAACCTGTTCCTGACGCCGACCAGGTCGTATTTCCGCAAGGCCGAGGAGGCGCTCATCACGCTGATGCTGGAAACCCTGTGGAGCAAGCGGCGGATTTTCGAGGTCTATCTGAACGTGATCGAGTGGGGCAACGGTGTCTTTGGCGCCGAAGCGGCGGCACGCCATTATTTCGGCATCGGCGCTGCCCAGCTCGGGCCTGAGCAGGCGGCTAAACTGGCTGGCATGGTGCCGAATCCGCGCTATTACGACCGCAATCGCAGTGCGCCGGGCCTCGGGAAGAAAGCGGCGATCATTTTTGCCCGCATGCCGGCCGCGGAAATTCCCTGATCCGGTACCGTCGCCGGGTTGCGATGCTAGAATGGCCGCCTGATTTGGACACTGCCCGATGATGCAGAATGAGCGGACAAAACAACAACCTCACTGATGCCGATACCGTAAAGGACGACCTCGCGGAAGTCCAGGATCTGCTGGCCAAGCACCGGCTGGTCGAGGACATGGTTCGCCGTCAGGAAACACCGCGTCACGATCTGGTCGAGGGTCTCGTGCATCGCCAGCACATTGGAGAACTGCGGACTCTGTTCGCGCGACTGCCGACGGTCACGGCGGCCATCATTCTCAGTGCCCTGCCGGAAGAAGACCGCCTGATCGCCTGGAAGGAGATTGCCGAGGAGCGGGTCGACGGCATTCTCGAGCTGCTTTCCGACGACATCCGCGAAGACCTCGTCGGCGATGCGCACCATATCAGCACCAAGGTGATGGTGAACACCTTCGACCTGCATAACGGTCGCCTGCGCCAGATCACCATCGACCGCCCGGCACAGCTCGCCAACGTCAAGCCGATCTGGGTCGATCTGGTGGCGCCGACGCCACGGGTGCGGGAATGGGTCGGCAAGCATTTCGGACTGGAAATTCCGGATCCGGAAGACCTGACCGACCTTGAGGCCAGCGCGCGCTTCTATGTCGAGGACAACGGCGAAATTCATCTGCACTCCGACTTCCTTCTCGATCTCGAGGAGGAATCGCGCAACGTTGCGGTTGCCTTCATCCTGCACAATGACATTTTGTTTTCGGTGCGGGCCGAAGAACTCCCGGTCTTTCGCCTGCAGAGACTGCGCGCCCGAACCAAACCCGGTTACGTTAACGACGGCACCGACGTCTTGCTCGACCTTTATGCCGCCGATGCCGAGTATTCCGCCGATCGTCTGGAGGACGTCTATGCCGAACTGGAGCTGGTCGGCAAGAAGGTGCTGAACACGAAGATGACCGATGAAGAGGCGGGTAATATCCTGGCCGACATCGCGCGTCAGGAGGACTTGAACGGACGCATACGGCGCAACGTGCTGGATACCCGGCGGGCGGAATCCTTTCTGATGCGCGGCAAGTTTCTTTCGGTGGCGCAGTTGGAGGACGCAAGGCAGATCATGCGCGACATCGAGTCGCTTGACGGCCATACCTCGTTTCTTTTCGGCAAGATCAACTTTCTGATGGATGCCGTTGTCGGCTTCATCAACATCAATCAGAACCAGCGCGTGTCGAAGTTGACCAAGCTCGGTATCATTTTCATGCCGATCAATGTGCTTGCTGGCATTGGCGGGATGTCCGAATTTTCGATGATGACCACCAGCATTCCCTGGCCGATTTCCTACGGCGCCTTTATCGTCGGCATGGCCCTGATTGGCTGGATGACCTACGTAGCGCTGCGTCACACCGAGCGGCGCGAGTCACGGAAAAATCAGGAAACCGCCCGCACGTAGGAAGCTGCGTATCAGTGTCCGTTTTCGGGTGTCAGCAATTTGAGACCGACGATGCCGGCGACGATGAGGACGATGCACAGCACGCGCGCCACCTCCCGCGATTCACCGAACAGGATCATCCCCAGAATGGCGGTTCCGACCGCGCCGATGCCCGTCCATACCGCATAGGCCGTACCCAGCGGCAATACCTTCAGCGACCAGCCGAGCAGAACGACGCTGACGATCATGGCAGCCACGGTCGCCAGCGACGGCCCGAGACGGCTGAAGCCCTCGGTGTATTTCAGGCCGACCGCCCAGCCGATTTCGCAAAGGCCGGCGACGAGGAGGACGAGCCAGGCGCTACCGGCGCTCATTTCAGGCTGGCGAAATAGGCTTCCGCGGCAGCGATCGTCGCGGCAATGTCGGCGTCGCTGTGCGCGGCAGAGACGAAACCGGCTTCGAACGCCGACGGCGCAAAATAGTGGCCGGCATCGAGCATGGCGTGGAAGAAGCGGTTGAAGGCTTCCTTGTCGCAGGCCATTACTTCGTCGTAGGTGCCGGGGCATTTTTCGGCGAAGTAGAGGCCGAACATGCCGCCGACGTTCTGCGCGGCGAAGGCGACGCCATGTTTTTTTGCCGCCGCGACCAGTCCGTCGCAGAGGGCTGTGGTCTTGGCAGTCAGCGCCTCGTAGAAGCCCGGTGCCTGAATGAGCTTCAGCGTGGCCAGACCGGCGGCCGTGGCGATCGGGTTGCCGGAGAGCGTGCCGGCCTGATAGACCGGGCCGAGCGGGGCGATCTGTTCCATGATCTCGCGTTTGCCGCCGAAAGCGCCGAGTGGCATGCCGCCGCCGACCACCTTGCCGAAGGTGGACAAATCCGGCGTAATGCCGAACAGGCCTTGCGCGCTCTTGAGGCCGACGCGGAAGCCGGTCATTACTTCGTCGAAAATCAGCACGGTGCCGTGTTTCGTACACAGCTCGCGCATCGCCTTGAGGAATGCCGGCGTCGGCGCGATCAGGTTCATGTTGCCGACCACCGGTTCGACGATGACGGCGGCGATCTTGTCGCCGTGCTTGGCGAAAGCATCAGCCAGTTCCTGCGGATTGTTATAGGCCAGCACCATGGTGTGCTGCGCCAGATCCGCCGGTACGCCGCCGGAGGACGGGTTGCCGAAGGTCAGCGCGCCGGAGCCGGCCTTGACCAGCAGACTGTCGGAGTGGCCGTGGTAGCAGCCTTCGAACTTGATCAGCACGTCGCGCCCGGTGTAGCCCCGCGCCAGGCGGATGGCGCTCATCGTCGCCTCGGTGCCGGACGATACGAGCCTGACCATGTCCAGCGACGGCACCAGTTCGCACAACAGGTCGGCAATTTCGACCTCGCGCTCGGTCGGCGCACCGAAGGTCAGCCCGTCGACGACGGCGGCCTGGACGGCAGCGATCACGTCCGGATGGGCATGGCCGAGGATCAGCGGTCCCCAGGAACCGACATAATCGACGTACCACCTGCCGTCGGCGTCCTGCACCTTCGAACCGGCGCCCTTCTGGAAGAAGCAGGGTGTGCCACCGACCGAACGGAAGGCGCGGACCGGCGAATTGACGCCGCCAGGGATGTGGCGCTGGGCGCGTTCGAAAAGTTGCTGGTTGCGTGAGGTCATGGCTGGGCCTTGTCGAATAAGTGTTGATAGGCGGCGGCACGGGCGGTGATGTCCGGCGCGCTGAACAGGTCGGTGATGACGGCAAGCAGATCGGCGCCGGCGGCAATCAGGGCGGGCGCATTGCCCAGCGTGATGCCGCCGATGGCGCAGCTTGCTGCGGCCAAGGTGGTTTTTGCCTGAAAAAACAGGTCGACCGCAGCAGACGTGGCATTTGGCTTGGTCGGCGACGGATGGACGGCCCCGAATGCGACATAGTCGGCGCCGGCCGTCGCTGCCCGTTGGGCGGCGGAAAAATCGGCGTAGCACGATGCGCCGAGTAACCGTGTTGGTCCGAGAATGGCGCGGGCGGCAGCGAGGTTGCCATCTTCCCGGCCGAGGTGGACGCCATCGGCCTTGACCAGAAAGGCCAGCGCCATGTCGTCGTTGATCACCAGCCGGGCATTGTGCGCCAGGGTCAGGCGGCGCAAGGCCTGCGCGCGTGCAACGCGTTCCGGTGCCGCGCTGGTCTTGTCGCGGTATTGCACGAGGCGGCAGCCACCCGCCAGCGCCGCCTCGACATCCGCCAGTAGGCACGTGCCGTCCGGGCTTTCCGGCGTGATGGCGTAGAGGCCGCGCAATTTATCGGCCATCGCGCCTGTCGTCTTCGCCGGCGGTGTCGTTGTCATCGCCCCTGGCCCAGAAGAAGCGATCCGGGATGAACTGGCCCATGCCAGGCCGGAAGCCGTTGGCCAGCGTCTGCCAGGTGTAGTCCTGGGCATCGCGCACCGCGTCCTCGATACTGGCGCCGCCGGCAAGGCAGCCGGCGATCGCCGAGGCCAGCGTGCAACCAGAGCCGTGATAACTGCCGGGCAGACGTTCCCAGCGGTCGCGGCGCAGCACGCCGTCTACGCCATACAGGGTGTTGATCACCTCCGGGGTGTTCTCGTGCGTTCCAGTAATGAGGATGTGTTGTGCGCCCATTTCGATCAGGCGATGGGCACAGAGATCGATCGCCGGCTCGTTTTCGTCATCTTCGTGTTCCGCCAGGCGCCTGGCTTCGGGTGCATTCGGGGTCAGTATCGTGGCTTGGGGCAGCAGAAGCTCGCGCATCGCCGAGATGATTTCCTCCCCCGACAGGTCGTCGCCGCGCCCAGAGGCGAGAACCGGGTCGAAGACGAGCGGGATGTCGGGATAGTCGGAAACGATTTCGGCGATGGCGACGACATTCTCGACACTGCCCAGCACGCCGAGCTTGAACGCGGCAACCTGCATGTCTTCGAGCAGCGTTCGGGCCTGGCGCTCGACAAGTTCGGCGGCGACGGGATGCACGCTGTCGACGCCGACCGTGTCCTGAACGGTAATTGCGGTCAGTGCCGACAAGGGATGGCAACCGAGGCTGGCCAGCGTCAGCATGTCCGCCTGGATGCCGGCGCCGGCGGTGGGATCGCTGGCGGCAAACACGAGAACCAGCGGCGGCGTCGGGATTTTGGTGTTCATGAAGTGCTGCAGACGTGGCGCATGTGCCGGCGATTGGGTAAGATGACCCGAATTTTATCCGAATCCGGCTGGCGGCAACGACCAAGACATGAACGACGAAACAATTTACAAGACATGGATGTGCCTGATCTGCGGTCTCATTTATGATGAGCGGCTGGGTCTGCCGGAAGAGGGCATCGCACCGGGAACTCGCTGGGAGGATGTGCCGATGAATTGGGTATGCCCGGAATGCGGTGCCCGCAAGACGGATTTCGAAATGGTGGAATTTTGAAGTCGGCGTAGTATGATGCGGCGCTAGAATAGCCTCCGGACTACGGGGGGAGGGGATTTAATTGGTTGACTTATCCAGGTTGCGCGACGTCAAGGTAATGGTCATTGACGACAGCAATACGATCCGGCGAAGCGCGGAGATATTTCTCGTGCAGGCGGGATGTCAGGTAGTCCTTGCCGAGGACGGCTTCGACGCGCTGGCGAAAATCGCCGACCATCAGCCGCGGGTCATCTTCTGCGACATCATGATGCCGCGTCTCGACGGCTACCAGACCTGGTCCCTGATCAAGAAGAATCCACGGTTCAAATCGACGCCGGTAATCATGCTGTCCTCCAAGGACGGCCTGTTCGATCGGGCGCGGGGGCGCATGGTCGGCTCAGATCAGTACCTGACCAAACCTTTCACCAAGGACAGTTTGCTGCAGACAGTCGCCATGTTTGTAACGCCGGCGGCGTCCCAAATTTCTTAGCGGTTCATGGAGCAATAATGCCCGTCAAAAATATTCTCGTTGTTGACGATTCCCCTACGGAACGGTTTTTTTCCGTCGATCTTCTGACCAAGGCCGGTTATCAGGTGACCACTGCCGAGAACGGCGAAGAAGGGATCGCCAAGGCCAAGGCCACACAGCCCGATCTGATCCTGATGGATGTCGTGATGCCGGGGCTCAATGGGTATCAGGCAACGCGTACCCTGACCCGCGCCGAGGAAACCAAGCATATTCCGGTGATCGTCTGTACCTCGAAGGGGCAGGAAACCGACAAGATCTGGGGTCTGCGGCAGGGGGCCGCGGATTACATCGTCAAGCCGGTCAATCCTGAAGAGTTGCTGAAGAAAATTGCGGCGTTGCCCTGATCTGAATGGCTAAGAAAACCAGTCTTCGCGATTTTCAGGCGTACCTGGCGGAGCGCATCCTGGGTGCCGCTCAGGGGCGTGGTGCCTCATCATGGCTTGGCATTCGGGCGGGCGACGACAACTGGCTGATCGACCTGTCCGACAGCGGCGAGATCGTTCAGGCGCCGAAACTGACGGCAGTGCCACTAACCCGGCCCTGGTTTGCCGGAATCGCCAATATCCGTGGCAGTCTGCATGCGGTTGCGGATTTCTCGGTGTTTTGCGGTGGGGCGCCGACACCGAGAAACAACAACACACGGCTGCTGTTGGTCGGCAGCAAGCATGGCGCCAATGCTGCCTTGTTGGTGACGCGGATGCTTGGCCTGAAGAATCCGGACGATTTTTCCGCAGCGGGCGCGGATCCGGCGGCGCCGGCGTGGGGCGCGTTAAGGTATACGGACAGCCAGGGCGGTATCTGGCGAAAACTTTCGGTGCGCGATTTGCTCGCTGATAACGATTTCATGAATATCGGGGTCTGATTCATTCGGATCGCGAGCGGAGGATAAACATGGCGTTTGGCTTGAAGAACCTTGGTTTGGGTGGCAAAGACAGTAATCAGGCACCGATGACTGTCGCGGAAGGCGTATCGGACGTATCGCCTGGCGGAGGCGTTTCCCTGTTGCCGGCGTTCTTCACGAAGCAGCCCGTTACCGAGCAGATGAAGTCCCTGGGCGGGATTTTCGTGATTCTCCTGCTGGCGATTGCCATGCTGGTTTATTTCAACAACCGTGACTCCGCCTATGGAACGGCGTATGTCGGAGCCTCGGGTGAGATGGAAATGCTTTCTCAGCGCCTGGCCAAGGCCTCCACACTCGCGCTGCAAGGTAATCCTGCTGCCTTTGCGCAACTCAAGGAGTCGCGTGAGACTTTCGGCCGCTTGCTGGAGAGACTCACTTCCGGCGGTGAGATCGAGGGCATCGATGTTCCCGCTTCTCCGACCGATGTCCGGCCCCAGCTTGAGGCGCTGACCAAGACCTGGGCGGAAACCGACAAGGATGCCGCGACCGTGATCGAGCAGGAGGCGAACCTGCTTGCCCTGGGCAAGAGCGTTGCCACCATCGACAACGAAAACTCGGCAATGCTGGAACTGGCCGAACAGGTTGCCGTACTCAAGTTGCAATCGGGTGCCAGCCTCAAGGAAATTGCCGCGGCAAACCAGCTGGTGATGCTGACGCAACGAATCGCGAAGAACGCCTCCGCGTTGCTGGTCGGTGATGAAATCAACCCGGAAGTCGCCTTTCTTCTGGGCAAGGATACGAACGGCTTTCGTGACATCCTGAAGGGGCTGAGCAGGAGCGGGGACGACGCCGACACGCGCGCCAAGGTAGGCGAACTCGAAGCGGCATTCAAGTCCTACCAGGACGCGATTGGCAATATTCTCGGCAACATGCAGCCGCTGGTTCTCTCGAAGCAGGCCGGTGCGCGTATCTTCCGCGGCAGCGAGGAACTGCTGAAAGTGACGGACGATCTGGCGGTTGGCTATCAACAGGGGCTGGGCGGCAGCGGTCGCTTCCTGCTGATACTGATCAGTCTGGTGGTGCTGGCGCTCGGGGTTCTGGCCCTGCTGGCGAAGGTCTATCTCGACGATACGCGGCGCCGGACGGAAGAGTCCGATGTGCAGCGGCAGGCTTCGGAAGTGACCAACCGGGAAAACCAGGACGCCATTCTTCAGTTGATGAACGAACTGGGCGATCTGGCCGACGGCGACCTGACATCAACCGCTACCGTGAGCGAAAACATTACCGGGGCGATTGCCGACTCGATCAACTATACGATTGAAGAGCTCCGCCTGCTGGTCGGCCGCATCAACGATGCGGCGAACCGGGTGACGGCGGCGACCGAGATCGCCCGCCAGACATCGGCGGAACTGCTGACGGCTGCCGAACGGCAGTCGCGCGAAATCAAGGACGCTGGCCAGTCGGCGCTCGAAATGGCGCGCTCGATGAGCGAAGTTTCTGGCCAGGCGACTCAGTCCGCCCAGGTTGCGCGCCAGTCGCTGGCGGCTGCCGAGAAGGGTACGCAGGCGGTGGAAGACTCGATCAAGGGCATGAACGAAATCCGCAACCAGATCCAGGAAACCTCGAAGCGGATCAAGCGTCTCGGCGAAAGCTCGCAGGAGATCGGCGAAATCGTCGAACTGATCTCGGATATTACCGAGCAGACCAACGTGCTGGCGCTCAATGCCGCCATTCAGGCGGCTTCCGCCGGCGATGCGGGTCGCGGCTTCACGGTGGTTGCCGAGGAAGTGCAGCGACTGGCCGAACGTTCCGCCGAGGCAACGAAGCAGATTGCCGCCATCGTCAAGACGATTCAGACCGATACGCAGGATGCGGTGTCGGCCATGGAGCAATCGACGCAGGGTGTGGTCGAGGGGGCGAAGCTCTCCGATGCAGCCGGTCAGGCGCTGAACGAGATCGGCGAGGTGTCGCGCAACCTTTCTGATCTGATTGAAAACATCTCCACCTCGACGCAGGGTCAGGCCGACTCGGCGACCGAGGTGGCCAACCTGATGCAGGATATCCTGAGTGTTACCGAGCAGACGACCGCCGGCACGCAACGCACTGCGGAGGCAGTCGACGAGCTGAATGCCCTGGCGTCCGAACTGAAGGGTTCGGTTGCGGGCTTCAAGGTCGATTGAGCGAGATTCGCGAGAGACTATGAACGCGGCTACCGAATTCGATCTGGGTCCGCTGACCTGGGTCAAGGGTGAGATCGACCTGGCCCTTACGCGTGCTGTGGAGGCGCTCGTCCAGCATGAACTGAACGGCGACGCGACACAGCTCAGGTTCTGCCGCACCCATGTCCACCAGGTCAATGGTGCGCTTTCCATCGTCGGACTGGATGGGGTGACGCAGGTCACCGAATCCCTCGAGGCATTGCTCAGCGCGCTCGAGGAGCAGCGTCTGCAATTCACTGCAGAGATATCCATAACGCTGACCCAGGCGATCGCTGCGATCCGGAAATACCTGGATGATCTTGTTGCCGGGGAACCCAACCAGCCGTTGCGGCTGTTTCTCGTTTATTCGGTATTGGCGACAGCTCGCGGCTTGAGTTCCTGCAGCCCGGCCGATCTGTTCTTTCCCGACTTGTCGCAGCGCCCGCCCAAGCGTTCAGTGCCGGTGGCGCCGCTTTCCGCCGAGCAGTTGCACAGCCTTCTCAAATCCGAACGGGGTCGTTTCCAGAAGGGCTTGCTGTCATGGCTACGACATACGGCCGAGCCGCATGCGGCGCTCGAGGAGATGCGAAGGGCGCTGGACAACATCGAATCGACCCAGGAGTCCGCCGCATCATCGCGCTCGTTCTGGTGGGTTGCGCTGGCGTTTGTCGAATCCTTGTTCGATCGTCAGGGCGAGCCGGATGCCGAGTCCCGCCAACTCCTGGCCCGGATAGACACCCAGATTCGCCGTCTGCTGGAAGGCTCGCAGAACGTTGCCGAGCGCCTGATGCGTGACGTCCTGTACGCGGTCGCAAACGCGCCGTCGAACGCCAGCATGCTGGTGGCCGAGGTGCAGTCAGCCTTTAACCTGCCCTCGTTGATTCCGGCAAGTCCGGTCGAGCAGGATACCAGCCTGCCTCAGGAAGTCGCCTTGCGCCGTCTGCGCGATGTGCTGGCGGCCGCCGAGGAGGCATGGAACAAATTCTGCACCGGCAGCGCATCGGCGCTGCAGGTTTTTGATCAGCATGCCCAGGCCTGTGCTGAACTGACCGACGAAATCGGACATACCGACCTCAAACGCCTGGGGCAGAGCTTTGGTGCGCTGTCCAGCTGGCTCGCCGAAGATCCGAAACGCCACAACGATGCGGTGGCGATGGAGGTTGCGACAGCGATTCTCCTTCTGCAGAATGCCCAGGAGAATTTCCGGCGTTTGGGAATGGATTTTGCGCAGCAGGTCGACCTCATGGTCGCCCGCCTGTATGCATGTATCGCCGGCAAGCCGGCAGGCGGCAACGAAGATCTGCCGTTACTCGATGAAATGACGCGCCGGGCCCAGGAGCGTCTGCTGGTCGGGCAGGTTGCCCGCGAAATCCAGAACAGCCTGGCCCAGGTGGAACAGGCGCTTGATGCCTTTTTCCGGAATCCGGAAAAAGGTCATGACCTGGCGCCGCTTGACGGTCCGGTAAAGCAGATCGCGGGTGCGCTGGCCATGCTCGGGCATCTGTCCGCCGTTTCCATGTTGCAGGAATGCGGCGCGCGGATTCAGGAGTTTGGCCGTGCTGGCTATGTACCGGTTGCCGAAGACTTCGAAGCCGTGGCGCAGAAGTTGTCCTTGCTGGGGTTCTTCATCGACTCGCTGCAACATGGCGAAGCCGACTTCCAGACCTTCGCCCGCCGCTTGGGGCCCGACCAGCTACCGGTTGCCGGTTTGGCTGAAGCGGAAGAGTCGTCGCCGCCGAGCGTCGAAGCACAGGTCGAACAGAACAAGCAGGAAACCCAGATACTATTCGATGCGTTCCGGGAGTCTCCCGACGATGGCCGAATTCGCGACGAATTGAGGGGCAATCTGCAATCCCTGCAGAAAGACGCCGGGCTTCTGGCCAATCCGGAATTGGGCGACACAGCCAAGGCTGTCCTCAATGCCATTGAATCCGGAGACGCATTCCGGCCGGAGATTGCAGAGGCCGTTTCGTCGCTTGTCCAGTCCGAAGCCGGAGCGCCGGCACCTTCTGCCGAAACGATCGAACTTGCGCAATCCAGTCACGAGCAGATCGATGCCGAGTTGCTGGAGATCTTCCTTGAGGAGGCCAACGAAGTTCTGGCGACGATTGGCGACCAGTCGGCACTACTGGCCGCTGATCCGCGCAATGTCGATGCGCTGACCACTATCCGCCGGTCGGCGCATACGCTGAAGGGCAGTGGTCGCATGGTCGGCCTCACGGATATGGGTGAGGCTGCCTGGGCGCTCGAACAGACGCTCAACATGTGGCTGCGCCAGGATATGGCGGTAACGCCGAACCTTCTGGCCCTGATCGCCGACGCGCGCGAGCTTTTCTCGCGCTGGGTGGCGGCGCTTGAGCATCGCAGCGCTGATGTTCCGGATCCGTCGGAACTGGTCGCGCTGGCTGAATTGCTGCGCGGTGAGGAGCCGAGCTCGCCGGCGCCGGTGTCCGAAGCGGCAGGCGCCGTGCAGAGCGTTGAATTGCCGGTCGCGGCAGCCGGAGAAGAATCGCCATCCGTTGTCCTGGAACTTCCGGTGAGTCCGGCGTGGGCGGGTGAGCCCGTAGCCGTTCCGGTCGACGAGGCGGCTGACGAACTGATCGCCGAGCTGCCTTTCGCGCCGATCGCCGAGCAGGCGATGGAACCCGCCGTGGAACAGGCAGAGCTGATTGTGGAACCGTTCGGCGAGATGACGGAAATGTTCGCCGATCTTTCCGTTTTCGAAGAACCCACTGCCGCGGTGATCACCGAGGGCATCGAAAGCCTGCCGGTCGAGCCTGTCGTTCAGACGGCGCCGACTCTCTATGACATCTTCCGCGAAGAGGCACGCGGCCACCTCGAAACCCTTGTTGCCGGTTACGGCGAACTAGAGGCCAACCCGAGCGCGCCGACCTCGTTCGAGATGACGCGCGCGGCGCATACGCTGGGTGGAATTGCCGCAACGGTCGGCCTGATGCCGCTCCATCATCTGGCGATTGCGCTTGAACATGCTTTGCTGCGTCGCGACAGTTCCGGGCGTCCGGAGAGCATCGGCGGGCTCGAAACCGTCCGCCAGGCCATCATTACGCTGGAGCAGATGTTCGCCGGGCTGGCGCGGCAGGAAGCGCCTGGCGAGCAGATTCAGCTGATCGCGGCGCTTGAAGATGTTTTCCTGGCCGAGCTGCAAGCCACAGAAGTTGCCGGCGAATCGCCAGAGCCGGTAGCGGAGGAAATTGTCAGTCTGGTCGAGCCGGCCACACAACCGGATGTCGAGGTTGCGGCACCGGTAACGGCGGCGCCTGCAACGCGGCTCAAGGACGACCTTGATGAACAGTTGCTGCCGATCTTCCTTGAGGAGGCGCAGGATCAACTGCGTGAGCTGACCGTCCAACTGCGCCTGTGGCGTGGTGATCTGGCGAGTGATGCGCAGCCGCATGCCATTGCCCGACTGCTGCATACTTTCAAGGGTAATGCCCGCATGGCCGGGGCAATGAACTTGGGCGAATTCACCCACTTGCTGGAGTCGCGAGTCGAGGATGTGCTGCGTGCGGGTGCCGCAACGCCGGCGTTCATCGATGAGATCGAGAGTGGCTGCGACACGCTCGACCAGGCGACCGAGCGCTTGCGCAATGGCGAGTCCGCCGTCATTGAAACGCTGCCTGCTGCGCCGGGTCAGGCTGCTGTGGCGCCGGATTCGGCGATTGCCGTGTCACTGGAAGCTGACCGGGAGCACCATGACGTCGAGACGGGTGCGCAGCGTGCATCGCTGCGCGTTCGCGCAGACCTGATCGACCGGCTGGTCAACGAGGCCGGCGAACTGTCCATCGCACGGGCGCGAATCGAAGGCGAAATGCGCAGTCTCAAGGGGTCGCTGCTCGACCTGACCGAAAACGTCATCCGTTTGCGCCGTCAGTTGCGGGAAATCGAGATTCAGGCCGAGGGCCAGATTCAGGCGCGGGTTGCCCAGGCGCACGATGGGCAGGGCGATTTCGATCCGCTCGAACTCGACCGGTTTACCCGTTTCCAGGAACTCACCCGTTTCATGGCCGAGTCGGTCAACGACGTGGCGACCGTTCAGCAGAACCTGCTCAAGAACCTCGACGATGCCAACGCGGCGATCATCGCCCAGGCGCGCCTCAATCGCGGGCTGCAACAGGAACTGATGGGCGTCCGCATGATGCCGTTCGCCAGTCAGGCCGAGCGCCTGTTCCGCATCGTTCGCCAGACTTCCAAGGAACTGGGCAAGCGGGCCAACTTCGACATCGTCGGCGGTCATGTGGAACTCGACCGCTCGGTGCTCGACAAGATGATGGCACCGCTCGAGCATATGCTGCGCAATGCGGTGACCCACGGTATCGAAACCCGGGCCGAACGCGTGGCGGCGGGCAAATCGGAAATGGGCGAAATCACGGTTGCGCTGGCCCACGAAGCGAACGAAATCATCCTTTCGATGACCGACGATGGCTGCGGGCTCGATCGCGACCGGATTCGTGCGCGCGCTGAAGATCTGGGTCTGCTGGAACCTGGCATGGCGGCAGATGACTCGTTGCTTTACGACCTCATCTTCCGTCCGGGCTTTTCGACGGCCGACGAAGTCAGCCAGCTTGCCGGCCGCGGGGTCGGCATGGACGTGGTCAAGACCGAGGTAGGCGAACTCGGCGGGCGCATCGAGATTCTCTCGCGGGCCGGCCATGGAACGACTTTCCGTCTCTACCTGCCGCTGACGCTGGCGGTCACCCAGACCCTGCTGCTGCGTGTCGGTTCGAATGTCTATGCTGTGCCGTCGACGATGATCGAGCAGGTTCTGGAGTTCAAGGAAGAACCGCTTTCCGAGGTGCGTCAGAAGGGCGAGATCGAGTGGCAGGGAAATCGTTATCCCTTCCACTTTTTGCCGCACCTTCTCGGCGATGCCGGGGCGGCGCCCGAGGTGCAGCGCCGCAACTGGATCCTCTTGCTGCGCTCGGGCTCGCAGCGCGTTGCGATACAGGTCGACGAACTCAGGGGCAATCAGGAAGTCGTGGTCAAGAATATCGGCGCCCAGCTCTCGCGGGTTGTCGGTATCGCCGGTGCCACGGTGCTTGGCGATGGCGAGGTGGTTCTGATTCTCAATCCGGTGGCGCTGGCAAGTCGCGTCCCGGTGGTCAGTATCGAGAACGTGATCCCGACTTCGGTCACGCCGGCCGAAACCGCCGTTGCTGCGTTGCCGACCGTGATGGTGGTCGACGATTCGCTGACCGTGCGCAAGATCACCAGCCGCCTGCTGACGCGCGAGGGCTATCAGGTCGTGCTGGCCAAGGACGGTGTCGATGCGCTGGAGCAACTGCTCGAAGTGGTGCCAGATGTGGTGATTTCCGATATCGAAATGCCACGCATGGACGGTTTCGACCTGGTACGCAATATCCGCGCCGACAAGCGTCTTGGCGCCTTGCCGGTGATCATGATCACGTCGCGTACCGCCGAAAAACACCGCAACTATGCGCTCGAAATCGGGGCCAGCCATTATCTCGGCAAGCCCTACGACGAAGACGAACTGCTTTCGCTGATCGCCGGCTATATCAAGGAAAAGCAGGCTTCCTGACAACTGCGTAACGGGCCAGGGTTTCTTCCCTGGCTCGCCCGTGGTCTACGACCGGCAGCGGGTAGTCGCGGCCAATTACCACATCAAGTGCTTCCTGTTCGTGCTGGCTCATCAACCAGGGGGCGTGGATGTGCCTGTTGCCAAGTCTCGCCAGTTCAGGGACGTAGCGGCGGATGAACCTGCCTTCCGGGTCGAATTTCTGCGATTGGGTCACCGGATTGAAAATGCGGAAATACGGTTGCGCGTCGCAGCCTGTGGACGCCGCCCATTGCCACCCGCCGTTGTTGGCCGAGAGGTCGAAGTCGTTGAGGTGATCGGCGAAGTATTTCTCGCCGAGGCGCCAGTCGATGCCGAGACCCTTGCTCAGGAATGAAGCGACCACCATGCGCAGCCGGTTGTGCATCCAGCCGCTGTGGTTCAACTGGCGCATCGCGGCATCGACCAACGGGTAGCCGGTGCGCCCGGCACACCATGCCGAGTAGCCTTCCGGCCAGTGCGCCCATTGGATTGTGTCGTATTCGGGTTTGAAGGCATGACCGGCAACCCGCGGGAAATGATCGAGGATCATGAAATAGAAGTCGCGCCAGATGAGTTCGCTTAGCCAGGCGTCGGCCCTGCGTTCGATGGCCGCGCTGACCAGTTCGCGCACGGAAATGGTCCCGAAGCGCAGATGCACCGACAGATAGGAAACACCTTTCACTGCCGGGAAATCGCGCCGCGCGCCGTAATGATCGATACGCCCGGTGCTGAAATCCTCCCACAGGCGCCGGGCGCCCGACATGCCGGGAACGATGCCGAGGGTCGCCAGATCAGTCGCTTCGAAGCCGAGCTCGGCGAGGCCGGGAACGCCGCCAAGGCTGCTGCCGGCAAGGCGGCCATCGCAGGGGCGGGCGACCCAGTCTGCTGCGGTCAACCGCTTCAACCAGGCATTTTTGTAAGGCGTGAATACCGAAAACGGGCGACCGGCCTGTGTCACGACCTCCGCGCCGTCGAAAATCGCCTGATCCTTGAAATCGTGGAAGGCAATGCCGGTCGCGGCAAGTTTTGCGGTGACCTCGGCATCGCGTTGTTTGGCGGCAGGTTCGTAATCGCGGTTGGCAAATACCGCCGAAACGCCGAGTTCGCACGCAAGCGCCGGAATCTCATCGCTGGCGGGTCCATGGCGAACGATCAACCCGCCACCGCGCCGGCGCAGTGTCGTGTCGAGTTCGAGCAGCGACTCGTGGATGAAATGTACCCGGCGATCGTGTTTTGCCGGCAGCGCATCAAGAATTCGCGTATCGAAAACAAAGGCGCAAAAAACCTCACGTGCCTCGGCAAGCGCCGCGCTCAGGGCGGCGTGGTCGTAATCGCGGAGGTCGCGGCGAAACCAGACGAGGGCTTTTTCTTGTGGCATGGTTGGTTTGTACCCTGCCGGAGATTAAAATTCCACTCATGAACAGCGTCAACCTGACTGACAATTTCCTGATCGCCATGCCGGCGCTGGAAGACCCCTATTTTTCCAACGCCTTGGTCTATATCTGCGAGCACAACGAGAACGGCGCGCTGGGGATCATTGTCAACCGGCCGATCGACATGAGTCTGGCCGGCCTGCTGGAAAAAATCGACATCAAGCTCGAGGCCGAGAGCCTGGCCAACCTGCCGGTCTATTTCGGTGGTCCGGTGCAACTCGATCGCGGCTTCGTGCTGCATCGTCCGCATGGCCAATGGCAATCGACGCTCGTGGTAAACAGCGAAGTCGGGCTGACCAGTTCGCGCGATGTGCTGGCATCGGTCGGCAAGGAAGGGCTACCCGCCGAAATCATCGTCACCCTTGGTTACGCCGGCTGGGAGGCTGGTCAGCTCGAGAACGAATTGAGCCAGAACTCCTGGCTGACGGTGCCGGCCAAGCCTGGCATCCTCTTCGAGATGCCGCCGGAAGAACGCCTGCCGGCCGCCATGCAGAACCTCGGCGTCAGCTTTAGCCAGCTCTCCGACGTGGCCGGGCATGCCTGACGGCACGGTGCTGGCCTTCGACTTCGGCGAAAAGCGCATCGGTGTTGCCACCGGGGAAACGCTGCTCGGCAGCGCCCATCCGCTGACCGTCATCAGCGCAGAGTCCAACGACGACCGTTTCGCGGCCATCGGCAAGCTGATTGCCGAATGGCATCCGGTGCAACTGGTCGTCGGCTTGCCTACCCACGCCGACGGCACGCCGCATGAAACGACACGCCTGGCGCAGAAGTTCGCCGAGCGCCTGAAGCGCCGCTACCACCTGCCCGTTGGTTTTGCCGACGAGCGCCTGACCTCGCTCGACGCCGCAGCACGCCTGCGCGAAACCGGCCGCGACAGCAGGAGCGCCCGGCCGTTGCTCGACGCCGTGGCCGCCCAGTTGATCCTTCAAACCTGGTTCGAAAGCCCGCACCATGCCACTCCTTCCTGATTCCTTGCCCGATGCCGAGGCCCAGTGCCGCCAGTTGGCCGACCTGATTCGCCCGCAGTTGCACCGCCAGCCGGCCCTGATCGGCATTTTCAGCGGTGGCGCCTGGATCGCCGAGCGCCTGCGGGAGTTGCTCGGCCTGCCCGAGGAGATCGGCCTGATCGATGTCTCCTTCTATCGTGACGACTTTGCCGCCAAGGGCTTGCACCCGCAGGTCAAGCCGACAATCATTCCCTTCGATGTCGAAGGCCGGCACCTCATCCTGGTCGATGACGTGCTCTATACCGGACGCACGACGCGCGCCGCGCTCAACGAACTGTTCGACTACGGGCGGCCCGCCTCGGTGAGCATGGCGGTGCTGGCCGATCGCGGCGGGCGCGAACTGCCCATCGCCCCAACCTACTGCGTCTGGAATGTTGCGCTGGGTGCGGGTCAGAGCCTGGTGCTCGGAAAGCGGGACGATGGCCAACTCCTGTGGAGGCTGGAAAATGCATAACCCGCAGTTGAACAGCAATGGCGAACTGACCCACCTGCTGTCGATCGAAGGCTTGCCGCGCAGCATCCTGACCCAGATCCTTGATACCGCCGCGTCCTTCATGGAAGTCTCGGCGCGTGACGTGAAGAAAGTGCCGCTGCTGCGTGGCAAGAGCGTCTTCAACCTGTTCTTCGAGAACTCGACGCGCACGCGCACCACCTTCGAGATTGCCGCCAAGCGCCTGTCGGCGGATGTCATTAATCTCGACATCAACAAATCGTCGGCGAGCAAGGGCGAAACCCTGCTCGACACTATCGACAACCTGGTGGCCATGCACGCCAACCTGTTCGTCGTCCGCCACGCCTCGAGCGGCGCGCCCTTCCTGATCGCCGAGCACCTGCAGCGCATCGGCCGCGACGACGTGCATGTGGTCAATGCCGGCGACGGGCGCCATTCGCACCCGACGCAGGGCCTGCTCGACATGTACACCATCCGCCACTACAAGAAGGATTTCACGCAACTGCGCGTCGCCATCGTCGGCGACATCCTGCACTCGCGCGTCGCCCGTTCCGACATCCATGCGCTGACCACGCTGGGGGTGCCGGAAGTCCGTGCCATCGGTCCGGAAACCCTGCTGCCCAAGCATCTCGACAAGCTTGGCGTGCATGTCTTCCACGACATGGAGGAAGGACTCAAGGACTGCGACGTGATCATCATGCTGCGCCTGCAGAACGAGCGGATGACCGGCGCCTTGCTGCCCTCGGCCGGGGAATATTTCCGCCACTACGGCCTGACACCGCAAAAGCTGGCGCTCGCCAGGCCTGACGCCATCGTCATGCATCCTGGGCCGATGAACCGCGGCGTCGAAATCCACTCGGCGGTGGCCGACGGGCCGCAGGCCGTGATCCTGCCCCAGGTCACCTTCGGCATTGCCGTGCGCATGGCCGTCATGAGCATCGTTGCGGGGAATTGATCGATGAATATCGTTATTGAAAATGGCCGCATAATTGACCCGAAAAACAGCGTCGACCGCAACACATCGCTGTTCATCACGAATGGCAGGATTGCCGCGCTGGGTGAGGCGCCGGCGGGGTTCGCGGCCGATCAGCGCATCGATGCGGCGGGTTGTGTCGTCTGTCCAGGATTTATCGACCTCGGCGCCCGCCTCAACAGTATCGAGGCGGAACTGGCTGCCGCCGTCGCCGGTGGCGTGACCTCGGTTGTCGTGCCGCCCGATGCCGACCCGCCGCTCGACGAGCCGGAGCTGGCCGACCGCCTGGTGCACCGGGCGAAGGAAATCGCCAGGGCCAGGGTGCTGCCGCTGGGAGCGCTGACGCTTGGCCTCAAGGGCGAACGTCTGGCAGAACTGGCCGGCTTGAAGAAGGCTGGCTGCGTTGCCTTCTCGCAGGCCAATGTGCCCGTGGTCGATACCGAGGCGTTGCTGCGTGCCATGGAATATGCCGCGACCTTCGGTTTTGCGGTCTGGCTGCAACCGCAGGACCATTGGCTGTCGCGCAACGGCATCGCGCACGAGGGCGAAGTGGCCAGTCGTCTCGGTCTGGCAGGGATCCCGGTGGCCGCCGAAACCGTTGCCATCGGCACCATTCTGCAACTGGTGCGCGATACCGGCTGCCGGGTCCATCTGACCCGCATTTCTTCCGCCGCCGGGCTGGCCATGCTGCAGCGGGCAAAACATGACGGCCTGCCGGTGACCTGCGATATCGGCGTCCATCACCTGTTGCTGACCGACAACGACATCGGCTATTTCAATCCGCATGCCCGCTTCTCTCCCCCGTTGCGGACGGAGCGCGACCGTCAGGCGCTGTCGACGGCGGTCGCTGCAGGTCTCGCGGCGATCTGCTCGGACCATACGCCGGTCGGGGCAGATGAAAAACTGTTGCCTTTCGGGGAGGCCAAGGTGGGTGCGACGGGCCTCGAGGTCCTGCTGCCGCTGACTCTGAAGTGGGCGGAAGCGGCGGGCGTGGCGTTGCCCGTGGCGCTGGCCCGGATCACTTCGGCGCCAGCCGAGGTGCTCGGGCTGCACAGCGGACAGCTTGCCCCCGGGGCGGCGGCGGATGTCTGCGTCTTCGACCCGGAGGCGCACTGGCAGCTGACGCCGGAATCATTGATGAGCCGGGGCAAGAACTCGCCGTGGCTGGGTTACATCATGAATGGCCAAGTCAAGACCACCTTGGTCGACGGACGAATTGTCTACCAAGCCTCATAAGGTTCATCGTCACAATTTAAGGCGCAAAGGCAGGCCGGCACAAACAAGCGCCGCAAGATAGGGTAGCGCTTGCAGCCCCAGCGCCAGCATCCAGACCAGGCGGGCGACATCCGATTCGGCGGTCGGCTGGAAACCCAGCGCGACAATGCAGGCCAGCAACCCGCCTAACAAGGAGATTTCCTCGCGAACCGAGGCGAAAGCCCCGGCCGCTTTCAGCGGCCGGTTCCCAATCCCCTTGCGAGTCACTGCAAAAACCGCGCTTTTGCCAAACAGTCCGGCCAAAACACCTCGGGCCACGCTATGCGACAGCCCGACACTTGCCACGGCGGCCCCGGCGACATCCGCTACCGGACAAGGCACCCGGCGCCCGTAGAGCAACGGGGTCAGCAACAGGCGAATGACAAAGAACACCGCCAGCGGCACGACAAAAAGTGTAATCGGCAGACCAAACAGACTGGGCGCGATGAGCACGCCCAGCGTCCAGAGAATCGCCGTGATACTAAAAAACAGATGCAGCCCGTCGCCGACCCAGGGCAACCAGCCGGCGACAAAATGGTAGCGCTGCGCCAAGGGCAGGCTGGAGCGGCCAAAAAGTGACTGGCGATGGGTGCGCAGAATCTGCATCGCGCCCTGCGCCCAACGTCGGCGCTGGCGTTGATAGGCGGAAAAATCCGTCGGCACCAGGCCGCTGCCCAGCACCTCGTCCACATATACCAAGCGCAGGCCGCGCTGCACCAGACGCAGGCCGAGTTCACTATCCTCGCACACGCAGGCCGTCGCCCAGCCGTTCACCGCGCGCAAGGCGCTGGCCCGAATCACCGTCATCGTGCCGTGCTGGATCGCCGCATCACGCTCCTGGCGATGGTGCATGCCAATGCGGAAAAAACCGTCGTATTCCCAGTTCATCATGCGGCTAAGCAGGCTGTCGGACCAGTCGCGATGCGCCTGCGGGGACTGCACGACACCCACCGTCGGGTCGGCAAAATGCCCGCCCAGAGCGCGCAACCAGTTCGATTCCACAAGATAGTCGGCGTCCACCACCGCTATCCACTCGGCCCGCGCATCCGTTTGCGCCAGTGCAAAATTCAACGCCCCCGCCTTGTAACCCGGCCACTGCGGCAGATGGAAAAAGCGCAGTTGCGGAGCGACCCCTGCGGCCAGACAAGCCTGAACATGCGTTTCAACCGGCTGCCAGAGCGCCGGATCGCCGGTGTTGTTGTCCACAATGACGATTTCAAATGCCGGCCAATCGAGCGCCAGGAGGCTGTCGATGGTGGCGATGACCATCGCCGGCGGTTCATTGCAGCAGGCCAGGTGAATGCTGACAAAGGGGGCCGGCGCACCGCTGGGCAGTGGCTGGAGCGTGACCTGATTTTGCAGACTGCCCGGCCAGTAGAGTTCGGCAAATTCAAAAATCTGAACCAGCAGAATCACCCCCATCAGCGCCAGCGCCGGCACCAGCAGGATGAGAAAAACCATGTCGAGCGGCCGCAGATAGTGGGCCAGCGGTAGCGCCGCCAGCAACACGAAAAACGAGACCACCGCCTGCAAACTCAAGCCGAACATCAGGCGGCCGGGCAAGCGCATCGGGGCGAAGACGATCAGGAACGGCAGCAGCGCCAGCAAGCCCAATGTCGACGCAAGCAGCGCCTTGCCTTGCCAGTAGGGGTCCGCCTGGACGCTGCCGGTGAGGGCGAATTTCGGCTGCCGCGCCGCATCGAGCAGGCCCCAGTGAGCGCCGACAGCCCCTTCGGTAGCGTGCTTCCACGGCTGATCGACTGCCTCCATCAGGTAGTAATCGAGATCAAGCCCGCTTGCCCGAGCGAGAAACTGGCGCACGAATAGCGCCTGATTGTCTGGCGTCGCCTCAGCGGCAGCGCGGCGGTCGCCGTTGCTCGGCCAGCCGATTTCACCGATCACCACTTTTTTACCGGGGAAGCGCGCGCGCACCTCGGCATAACGCTGCAAGGCGTAATCGAGCGCGGCCTCGACCGGCAAGCCCTCCCAATAGGGCAGCAGATGGACGGTGATGAAATCCACATGATCCGCCAGATCCGGCTGCTTCAACCAGACGTGCCAAGGCTCGGCGGTCGATACCGGCACTTGCAAGGCGCGCCGCAGACGGTCGAGATAGGCATGGAGTTCGGCCGGCTTCATCTCGTCGCGCAGCAGGGTTTCGTTGCCGGCGATCACCCGTTCAATTACCAGGTGCTGGCGGCTGGCCGCGACGATGGCCGCCATCTCGCGCTCGTTGTTGTCGCGCCGCTGGTCGAGCCAGACGCCGGCGGTCAGCTTGAAGCCCTGTTCGGCGGCCAGCGCCGGCAAGCTCGGCAATTCGCTGGCACGGTAGGTGCGCAAGCGCGTGGTCAAGGTGGCGAGCTGGGCAAGATCCGCCGTGAGCGCCGCCTCGCCGGGAAACTGCCGGGTCAGCGGGTTTTCCCAGCGCTGGAAGCCGTTATAGGCCAGCCCGCTGATTTGTGCCGGGGCGTCAGGGGCGGACAGTGGCGGATTGAAGGCGCGCCAGACCATGAAATTGAGCAGGCTGATCACGAGCGCAATCAGCAACGCGCCGATCCAGCGCCCCGGATTGCGCGGGGTCGGGATTTTCTGCGCTAGGATCGCGCCTGGCGCCAAGGCATTTGCCTGCGCCTGCCCTGAACTGCCAGCCCGCCGGAATGACCGATTCGCCTTCACCATCCACCACCGCACCTTGGCGTCGTTTCGCCGCACTCGGCAGCCTGGCGCTCGGCCTGCTTTTGCTGCTCGCCTGGGCTTTCGATCAGGGGCGGCCGGTGGCGTTGCCTGAAGTCGGCGAACTGCGTTTGCCCTGTGTCTCCTACGCGCCCTTTCGCCGGCAAGGTCACAACCCCTTCGATCCGGGAGTGAACATCACAGCGGCAATGATCGAAGCGGACTTGCGCCTGCTCGCCAGCGTCAGCCGCTGCGTGCGAACCTATGGTGTTGACCGCGGCCTCGATGCGGTGCCGGAGATTGCCCGCCAACTCGGACTGCGGGTTATTTTGGGTGCCTGGATCGATAGCGACAGCGTCAGCAATACCGCGCAACTCAAGCGTGCGTTGGCACTGACGCAGGAGTACGCCGACGTAATCGACTTGCTGGTGGTGGGCAATGAAGTGCTGCTGCGCGGCGAGCAAACGCCGGCCGCGCTGGCCGATATTCTGGCGGCGGCGCGGCGCGAATCGCGCGTCCCGGTGAGCTATGCCGATGTTTGGGAATTCTGGCGGCAATACGCTGAGGTGCTGCGCAAAAACGTCGATGTGGTCACCATTCACATCCTGCCATATTGGGAAGATGCTCCGGTCGCAGTGAATCAGGCGGTAGCGCATATTGTTACGGTCAACGCCCAAATTCGGTCGATTTTCTCGCCCCTGCCTGTCATGATCGGTGAAACCGGCTGGCCGGCCGCTGGCCGTCAACGCGGCGCGGCGGTGCCGGGGCGGCTGGAGCAGGCGCGATTCATTCGTGAACTGCTGGCCTACACGGCGACGTCGCCGCTTTCCGGGCAGCAAGGCGCGATCCCGGCCTTCAATCTGATCGAAGGTTTCGACCAGCCCTGGAAGCGTCGACTGGAGGGCGCGATGGGCGGTTACTGGGGCATCTTTGAGGCCGATGGCCAACAGCGGGTGGTGCTGAGTGGGCCGTTCGTCGCCGATCCGCGGTGGTGGCAAATCCCGCTGGCTGGGTTTTTCGGCGCCATAGGCGGCGTTCTTTCGAGGTCTGGTGGTCAGCGTCGCCGGCAGTGGCGCACTGTTCTGGGCCTCAGTCTGGCCGGTGCCGGTATTGCGGCGCTTGGGTTCATGCAATGGCACCTGCTGCTGCAATGGAATCGTCATGCACTTGACTGGGTGCTGGGTGGCGGTCTGTCGCTCGCAGCGCTGATCAGCAGCCTGCAGGCCAGCGCACGGCTGAAAACTTGGCTTGATGGCCAACCGCCAAACGCAAGCACTGCCAACTGGAGCACCCGCCTGCTGCTCGGATTTGTCGTGCTGACGGCCCTGGGGCTGCTGTTGGACGGGCGCTATCGCCCACTGAGCTGGCCACTGCTGGCGGCGCCCGTTGCTTTGTTGTTTGCCTTGCGCGTGCTTGGCGAACAGCCGACCCATAGCATCGTTGAACGCGGGCTGGCTATCTTGTGCGCCATCGCCGCGCCCCTGCTGGTCTGGCAGGAAGGCATCGACAACGTTCAGGCGCTGGCGCTGGCGCTCAACTGGCTGGTGCTGGCCATGACGGTCGGCTGGCCGTCTCAACGGGCCACCCCGGCCAGTTGAGTGGCCGGCGCCGCAAAGGTTTTCAGCATCATCCCGGTCAGCGTATGCAAATCACCCAGCGCCTGGCGATGCGTTTCCATGCCCGCCTGAAAGCCTTGTTCGACAAAGCGGGCCAGCAGTTTTTTGTCGCGCGAGACAATATGTACCGGCACATCCCATGACGCCCCTTCGCCAGTGATGTTGGCCGGCGGTTGGTGATCGCCGACCAGCACATAAATCGCCTCGCGCGGTTCAGGCTGGCGGAAATACGCCCCCAGCCACTGGTAGGTGTAATCCACCATGCGCACATAACTGGGCGCCATATCGAGCCAGTTAGGCTTTTCAGCCAGGGCGCGCGCCACATCGGATTCGGCGAACGGTTTTTCCTCCAGCACTTTCGACCAGTCGGCCTGATAGGGCGGAACCGGGTTGAACGGCAGGTGACAGGTAATCGTCGGGAAAAAGACAAAGCGCGGCGGCACATCACCAGCACGTGGGTGTAACTGCTCAAAGCGCGCCGCAGAATATTGGTCAGGCAATGCCCAGAAGCCCAGCGCCGGGCCAATGTAGCCAAAATTGCTGCGCTCGAGAAAAACATCGAAGCCGTAAAAGGCGCTCTCCGGCCACGCCCAATCCAGTGCCGGATAGACGCCAAAGGTTTGGTAGCCATGTGCCTTGAACAGCGAAATCAGGGTCGGCCGTTGCGTCGTCAGCAGCACATCGTGGCGCATCGGGTCGCTGAGATCCATACCGGAGAGCAGCCCGAGCTGCGCCAGATCGGAGCCGCCGCCAAAGGTGGGCGAGCGAAAAAACGCTGTTACCACTTGCCGGCCGCTGGCCGCAACATCGGCAGCAAAACTGGCACGACGCGGACGCAACGCCGCACTGGCCTTGGGTTCGTCGTAAGTGACTGCCCCCACGGACTCGAGCATGATCAGATACACGTCGCGCCCATCCAGCGCGCCCAGCGCGGCCCCGGAGGAACGCGCCAGCGCACTATCAACCACCGTTTCCACGGGCAGCAGATCCGCCTGCCTGGCCTTGGAAAAACTCGCTGCCAGCAGCTTTGCCTGCTGCCAGTAAGTCGGGATGACCGGCTTGGAAACCAGCGGCCAGGTCGCGCGCACACCGGCCAGATTGGCAATGGCAAGCAGCACGGCCAGGGCCGTCACGCCCCAAACCCAGTGCGAGCGCAAGGCATAGGGCACAGCATGGCGGGCGCTCACGGCTATCGCCCGCTGCAACAGATTGAACAGACCCCAAAAAAAGAATCCAATCAACAGCACCAGCCCAAGGCTTTTCCACCACGCCCATTCCTGAGCGGAAACCCACAAAAACCGCGGAATCTGCGCGCCATCCCAGTACAAATTGATCGGTCGCCCGAACAGGCTGGGCACCGTGACATCACCATAGCGCCCGAGCACCAGCAGCAGGTAGATAAACGTAACCAGCTTGAGCGCGCGCGGCGAAAGCGCACCGCGCCAGGCGACCAGCGCCAGCAAGACCAGCCACAGCCAGACAAACTCAGGGGCCAGACGGCGATCCGGCAACACGCCCGGCGTCGGCCACCAGTCGCGGAAGCTGAGCATGCCGTTGAGGAAAAACAGGGCCAACAGTGCCCAGACAAATTGATGCCGGGGATGTTCGTTGTTGGCGGCAGCAAGCGTCATTTTTCGCCCTGAGCCGATTTATTGACCCGCCCCGAGGCCAGATAGCCCATGCCAAATTGCGTCGGCGCAATCTGCCAGTCGCTCAAATGCGGCGCGATGCGATCCCAGGGCGCGCTCAGTTCGCCCGGGCTGCCGTTGTAACCATGGTTTTTGAGATAGACCCACAAATTCAGTGGCGCCAGCCAGCCGGGGAAAAATTTGACGCCGGCAATTGCCACCGTTGCCCGATGTCCAGCCGCGGCGAGCAGCCGATCAATGGCGAGCGGTGAGCGCAGGATGTCATGCGTGTAATGGAACAAAATCGCATCGACCGGCGTTGGCAGCGTCAGCGCCTGAGCCGGGCACTCGAATAGCTCAACGTTCTGCCAACCCGCCGTCTCCGCCCGCCGCCGGGCCTGGGCCAGCATATCGGGACTGTGGTCAAAGCCATAAATGCGCCCGCTCTCACCCACCGCCGCACGCAAGAGTGAAAGACTCAGGCCCGTACCGCAGCCGACATCCAATACCGCCTGCCCAGGCTGCAGATCCAGCGCTGCTATCGCCTGTTCGCGAATCGGCCAGGTCGGGCCGCAGGTGCTGTCGTAACGAGCAGCGCGCTTGCGGTATTTCTCCAGCGAGCGGGCGCGCACAGCTTCATCGGGCGGGGGGTGGGCAAGTTTGGACATTTTTTTATGGAGTGCGCACGGCTTTGGCGAGAATTCGATTAAGCATCCGCCATGAAGTTCCGTTCACGGCTGATTCGCAGCCAGTGCGAGCACCCGCGCAGTCTCGGTGCCGATCACTTCGAGCACCTTGCGTCGGGACGACTGGCCACTTATCAGATTGACCGCCGATTTTGGCAAGCGCAGCGTTTCAGCAATGAACTTGATCAGCGCGTCGTTGGCCTTGCCATCGACCGGCGGGGCGGCCAGGCGGATTTTCAGGGCATCGCCGTGTAACCCGGCAAACTCGGTCTTTTTCGCCCCCGGCTGGATATGCAGGGTCAGGATGAAGCGGCCGTCGCCGGTGGTGCGCAACCAGTCGCTCACAGAAGGAACATCAGCGCCATCTGGAGGAGCAGGATGGCGACCAGCGGCGACAGGTCGATGCCGGAAATCAGCGGCAGGATACGGCGGATCGGGTCGAGCAGCGGACGGGTCAACTGGTTGGCCGGCGCCGCCAGCGGCGAGTAGGGGTTGATCCACGACAGCACGGCGAGCAGGATCATGGCGCCGATCAGGATGTAGATCATCAGGCGTAGCAGCGAGCGGACCGCGAACCAGACGATCATCAGGGCGACGGCACCGCCGTCGGGCCCGATGCCATTGCCGGCCATGCCGATCAGCATGGCAGCCAGCAACAGTTGCAGACCCAGTGCGGCAATCACGCAGGACCAGTCCAGTCCGCCGATACCGGGAACGATCCGGCGCAGCGGCTTGACCGCCCAGTTGGTCAGGGAGACGACAAAATTCCCCAGCTGACCCGCAAAGGAAACGCGCGTGGCCTGCATCAGAAAGCGCAGCAGGAAGAGCGTGCAGAAAAAGCTGACGACGGCATCGAGCAGAAATACGAAGGCCTGCATCATTCGCCCCCGAGCAGCTTGCCCAGTTCCCGGCCGCGCGCCTCGGCGGCCTTGACGCCGGCGATGATGCCTTCCTTGACGCCTTTCTCGGCCATCATCTGCAGTGCCGCTTCGGTGGTGCCGCCCTTGGAAGTCACACGTTCGCGCAGCAGCGAGGCCGGATCGCTCGACTGTGCGGCCAGCGCAGCGGCGCCCTGAACCGTTTCGATGGCCAGTTGGCGCCCCTGCTCCGGCGTGAAGCCAAGGTCGGCGGCGGCCTGTTGCAGCGCCTCGATGAACAGAAAGACGTAGGCCGGTCCACTGCCGGATAGCGCGGTGACGCCATCCATTTTGTCTTCGTCGGCGATCCACACCGTGCTGCCAACGGCTTTCAGGATGCGGTCGGCGGCGTCACGTTCCGCGGGGGTGACTTGCGGAAGGGCACAGAGGCCGGTGATGCCGGCGCCGATCAGGGCAGGCGTGTTGGGCATGCAACGGACGACCTTGCGATGGCCGCCGAGGAAGCGGGACAGCGTGACGAGGTCGAGTCCGGCCGCGATGCTGACGACGACGGCATTGCCGAGCTTGCCGGTCAGCGGGGCAACGGCTTCCTTCATCTGTTGCGGCTTGACCGCCAATACCAGAAATTCACCTGCGCTGCCCAGCATTTCGGCCGTTTCCAGGCAGTTGACCGCGTAAGTCTCGGCCAGCTTGTCGCGCGCGGCGCCGCCGGGTTCGATGACGGTGATGTCGGCGGCGGCAAAGCCATTTTTCAACATACCGCCGATCAGTGCATTGGCCATGTTGCCGCCGCCGAGGAAAGTAATTTTCATGCGTAGTTTCTTTCGCCAAAAATGGCCGTGCCGATGCGGACGATGGTCGCGCCTTCGGCGACGGCTGCTTCAAGATCGTGGGACATGCCCATGGACAAGGTGTCGAGCGGTATGCCCAGCGCCCGGATGTTTTCGTAGATATCCCGCAGGCGGCGGAACGGCACGCGCTGGGCGGCAAAATCATCCGCCGGTTCGGGGATCGCCATCAAGCCGCGCAAGGTAAGACGAGGCAGGTCGGCGATGACCCGGCACAGTGCAGCCGCATCCGCCGGAGCGCACCCGCTCTTGCTGGCCTCGCCGGAGACGTTGACCTGAACGCAGACCTGCAGCGGCGGCAACTCGGCCGGGCGCTGCGCCGACAGGCGCTCGGCGATCTTCATCCGTTCGAGCGAATGCACCCAGGCAAAATGCTCGGCAACCAGCCGCGTCTTGTTGCTTTGCAGGGGCCCGATGAAATGCCACTCCAGATCGAGAGCGGCCGTCGCCAGTGCTTTGTCGACACCTTCCTGAACGTAGTTTTCGCCGAATGCCCGCTGTTCCGCGTCAGCGGCAGCGAGTATGCATTCGAGCGGCCAAGTTTTGCTGACGGCCAGCAATGCGATTTCCTGAGGCGAGCGGCCGGCCTGTTCCGCTGCCTTGGCAATACGTGCGCGGACTGCTTGCAGGTTCGAGGCGATTGCGCTCATAATTGTTTGGAATTCTTTCAGTTTTCAGTATACACGCGCCCTAAGGACGATTCGTATGGACATCACCGAACTGCTGGCCTTCGGAGTCAAGAACAAGGCATCCGACCTTCACCTATCGTCAGGCCTGCCGCCGATGATCCGTGTTCATGGCGACGTGCGCCGGATCAACCTGCCGGCGATGGAGCACAAGGACGTACACGGCATGGTGTACGACATCATGAGCGATACCCAGCGCAAGATCTATGAAGAGACGCTGGAATGTGACTTCTCCTTCGAAATTCCCAATCTGGCGCGTTTCCGGGTCAATGCCTTCAATCAGCAGCGCGGCGCGGGCGCGGTGTTCCGGACCATTCCCTCGAAGATCCTGACGCTGGAAGATCTGAACTGCCCGAAGATCTTCAAGGACATCGCCGAATATCCGCGCGGCATCGTGCTGGTCACCGGGCCAACCGGTTCCGGCAAATCGACGACGCTGGCGGCGATGGTCAATCACGTCAATGAGAACGAGTACGCCCACATCCTGACGGTCGAGGATCCGATCGAATTCGTGCATGAGGCCAAGAAATGCCTGATCAACCAGCGTGAGGTCGGCCCGCATACGCTGTCCTTCGCCAACGCGTTGCGCTCGGCGCTGCGCGAGGATCCGGACGTCATCCTGGTCGGTGAAATGCGCGACCTGGAAACCATCCGCCTGGCACTGACGGCGGCCGAAACCGGCCACCTGGTGTTCGCCACGCTGCATACTTCTTCGGCGGCCAAGACCATCGACCGCATCGTCGACGTTTTCCCGGCGGCGGAAAAGGAAATGGTCCGCTCGATGCTCTCCGAATCGCTGCGCGCCGTCATTTCGCAGACGCTGCTCAAGACCAAGGACGGTAGCGGCCGGGTCGCGGCGCATGAGATCATGATCGGCACCCCGGCTATCCGCAACCTGATCCGCGAAAACAAGGTGGCGCAGATGTACTCGGCGATCCAGACCGGCCAGAATTTCGGCATGCAGACGCTCGATCAGAATCTGCTCGAACTGGTGCGGCGCAATGTGGTCTCCAGTGCCGAAGCCCGCAATCGGGCGACCAACAAGGACAACTTCCCCGGCTGAGCCGGCTGAACATCAGGGAGAGAGGGAAAGTTATGGAACGCGATCAGGCAATG
>DATIUN010000052.1:0-8444 GCA_035466795.1 Azonexus sp.
TGATCAGATAGAGTTTCTTGCCCTGCTGCGAGGATGAGTCGTAAAGAATTGCCGCCGGGACGTCGACCGAACGGAAATCGAGGGCCAGCGCCGAGCCGGCGGCGCCGATCAGGACAATAGCGGCTACGGCCTGACGCCACATGGTCGCGCCTTACTGAATGGGAACTTCAGCTGGGGCCGGCGCCTGCTCCTGCAGGCGCTGCATGTACATGGCCTCGAAATTGACCGGCTGCAGCACGACCGGTGAAAAACCGGCGCGGGTCACCGCGTCGGAAACCGTTTCGCGCGCATACGGGAAGAGGATGTTCGGGCAGGCCACGGCGATCAGCGGCTCGATCTGCTCGTTCGGCACATTCAGGATGCGGAAGATGCCGGCCTGGCCGACCTCGACCAGGAATACCGTCTTTTCGCCCAGTTTGGCGGTCACCGTAACGGTCAGCAGCACTTCGAAGGCGCCGTCGCCGAGCCCCCTGCCCGCCGAGTTCAGTTGAATCTCGACCTGCGGCGCCTCGCGTTCGAGGAAGATTTCCGGTGCGTTGGGCACTTCGACGGAAATATCCTTGACATAGAGCTTTTCAATACCGAAGACCGGCTGTTCGTTTTGTTCCATGATTCTCTTTCAGTGGGTGAATCCGATTTCAGGCGACGCCTTCGCCTTCGAGCAGCGGCATCAGCTTGCCTGCCCTGTCGATCGCGATCAGATCGTCGCAGCCGCCAACATGGGTTTCCCCGATGAAGATTTGCGGGACGGTCCGGCGTTGTGTTTTCTGCATCATTTCATCGCGGCGCTGCGGATCGAGATCGATGCGGACCTCCTCGATCTCGTTCACGCCGCGCGACTTCAGCAATTGCTTGGCGCGGATGCAATAAGGGCAGACCGCCGTGGTGTACATCAATACGCTGGCACTCATTTGCGCGTTCCTTTCTTGACCGGATAACCCGCGCCGATCCAGGCATCGATGCCGCCGGCCAGGTTATGCACGTTGGTAAAACCGAGTTTCCCGAGCTGGCCGCAGGCCCGCGACGAGCGCATCCCGGACGCGCAGCAGACGATCACCGGCTTGTCCTTGAACTTCTCGATTTCGCTGATGCGCTCGGACAGCTTCGAAAGCGGAATATGCCTGGCATCCGGCAGATGGCCCTTGGAAAACTCTTCGGCTTCGCGCACGTCGATCACATGCGCGTCGTCGCGATTGATCAGCAGCGTGGCCTCGCCCGGATTGACCGCGTTCGCGCCCGGCCCGGCAAACAGCGGCCAGATCAGCGCGACACCGCTGGTCACCACGAGGGCGATCAGCATGATGTTCTGGTTGATGAAATCCATCGGCACCACTCAGGCGCCCCCCACGTTGCAGAACACGTCGCGCATCAGGGAGACAAGCTGCAGGGTACGCTGGTCGGTCACCCGGTAGAAGACGCGATTGGCATCCTTGCGCGTTTGCAGAACCCCTTTTTCGCGGAGAATGGCCAGGTGCTGCGAAATATTGCTCTGCGACGTGCCAACGGCATCGACGATCTCCTGTACGCAGGCCTCTTCTTCGCCAATCACGCAAAGAATCTTGAGGCGCAATGGATGAGCGATGGCCTTGAGCGAGCGGGCGGCCAGTTCGATATGCTCCTGCTTGTCGATCAGGCTGAAGGAAGCTTGTTCCACGATTAAAACCTCGTTATCGGTAAACGTATCATTATAAAATAATGTTCCGCGTTTCGCAGATTAAATCGAAGTCAATCTGGGCGACACAAGCACTCAAGGCATCAGGAACCATTGTCAAAAAGGCCGCAATTCAGCAACCGGGCGCATACGGAGTGCCTGACGGCAGCGTTCATCGCTGCCGTTTTCCTGTGGCTGCCTGTCGGCAATGCGCAGGCATCGAAGGGCAAGGGGCCGGCGGCGACGCCGGAAATTGCCGAGAAACAGGCTGATCTGGGCGAACTGCGCAGCCGCATCGAAGGCCTGCGCAAGGAACTCAGCGCCAGCGAGGAGAACAAGGCGGACGCCGGCGACCGCCTGCGCGAGTCCGAGCGCCAGATATCCCGTCTGCAACGCGAGTTGCACGAACTGAACAGTCAGCGCGGTCAACTGCAGAAAAACCTGCAAAATCTCCAACAGGAGTCCCGGGAGCTCTCGTCGACGGTAGCGCAACAACAGAGCCAGCTTGAAAATCTGCTCTACCGGCAGTATCTGCGCGGCAACCCGGATTCGCTGCAGCTCCTGCTCAACGGCGATGACCCCAACCAGTTGGCGCGCGACCTGCACTATCTGTCGGCCATCGCGCTGACCCGCGCCGAGTTGATGGGCGAAATCAGCGCCACGCTGGAAAAAAAGAAGGCGCTGGCCGCCAATGCCCGGGAACGGGCTGACGAACTGAATGAGGTCGAGGTGCAGCAGCAACAGCGCCACGCCGAACTCGACAAGCAGCGCCAGGAACGTCAGGCGCTGTACACCCAGGTTTCCGACAAGGTGAAGGCGCAGCGCAAGGAAATCGGCAATCTGCAACAGAACGAACGGCAGCTGACGCAGCTGATCGACCGCTTGTCGGCAATCCTTGCCGCCCAGGCGGCACAGGCCGCGCGCGCCGCCGAAGCGGCACGTGTCGCGGAAGCGGCGCGCCAGTCCGAGGCTGCCCGGCAAAAGGAGAAGGAACGGGACAGGGAAAGGACGAAGCAGCGCCCGGGCGAAGAGGAACGCGAGGCGCCGCGTCCCGCCCCGCCCGTCGAACCAGTTCGCCAGCGGCCTGTCGAACCCGAGAACCATTACGAACCGGTGGCCAGCAACGGAGATTTCGCGCGCCAGAAAGGCAATCTGCGGCTGCCGGTGCGCGGCCCGGTGGCCGGACGTTTCGGCAGCCCGCGCGATGGCGGCGGCACCTGGCATGGCCTGTTCATCAGGGCTGGGGCTGGCAGCGACGTCAAGGCGGTGGCCGGCGGGCGCGTAGTGTTCGCGGAATGGATGCGCGGTTTCGGCAATCTGATGATCGTCGATCACGGCGATTCTTATCTTTCGATTTACGGCAACAACGATTCGCTGCTCAAACAGGTCGGGCAAGCGGTCAAGGGCGGAGAAACGTTAGCCACCGTGGGCAATAGCGGGGGCAATCCGGAATCCGGTTTATACTTCGAGCTCCGCCACAAGGGGCAACCGATCGACCCGATGAAATGGGCCAGTTTGAAATGAGCAAAGTGAAAACAATCAGTTTGGTATTGGGCAGCTTCGTCGCCGGCGCGCTGATCAGCCTGCACGTCCCGGCGCTTGCCGAAAAGGACGCCAAGGCCGGCCTTCCCATCGACGAGCTGCGGACCTTTGCCGAGGTCTACAGCGCCATCAAGCAGGGCTATGTCGAACCGGTCGAAGACAAGACGATGATCAACAACGCCATCTCCGGCATGTTGTCCAATCTCGACCCGCACTCGGCCTACCTCGACGCCGATGCGTTCAAGGATCTGCAGGTCGGCACCCAGGGCGAATTCGGCGGCCTGGGCATCGAGGTCGGCATGGAGGACGGGCTGGTCAAGGTCGTCTCGCCGATCGAGGACACGCCTGCCTACCGCGCCGGCGTCAAGTCGGGCGACCTGATCTTCAAGCTCGACGATACCCCGGTGAAGGGCCTGACTCTGAACGAAGCGGTCAAGAAGATGCGTGGCAAGCCGAAAACGCCGATCCGCATCTCGATCCTGCGCAAGGGCGAGACCAAGCCGATCGAAATCACGCTGGTCCGCGAAGTCATCAAGGTCCAGAGCGTCAAGTCAAAACTGATCGAACCGGGTTACGGCTGGGTGCGCATCACGCAGTTTCAGGAAAACACCGTGGCCGATCTGGCCAAGGCGTTGACTGCGCTCTACAAGCAGGGCCCCCTGCAAGGCCTGGTACTCGATCTGCGCAACGACCCGGGCGGCCTGCTGAACAGCGCGATCGGCGTTTCCGCTGCCTTCCTGCCGCCGGACGTCAAGATCGTTTCAACCGACGGCCGGACGCCGGATGCCAAGCAGGAGTTCCTGGCCCGGCCGCAGGATTACCTGCGCGGCACGCGCGAGGATCCGCTCAAGACCATGCCGATCGAAGCCAAGAAGGTGCCGATCGTCGTTCTGGTCAACAGCGGCTCGGCTTCGGCTTCCGAGATCGTCGCCGGCGCGCTGCAGGACTACAAGCGCGGCGTCATCCTCGGCACCCAGACCTTCGGCAAGGGCTCGGTGCAGTCGGTCGTTCCGTTGCCCGGCAACTCGGCGATCAAGCTGACCACCGCGCGCTATTACACGCCCGAAGGCCGCTCGATCCAGGCCAAGGGCATCGTGCCGGACATCATCGTCGAGGAAACACCGAACGGCAACGGCACCAGCCAGCGCATCCGCGAGGCCGACCTCGATCGCCACCTGATGAATGACCGCGACAAGGACGCCGCCAAGGATGCACCAAAGCCGCAGGCCAAACCGGCAACCAAGCCGGCCAAGGACAAGGGCGGCAAGGACGAGGCGGAGGAAGAACCCGTGGAGCGCCTGGAATATGCCAGCAAGAAGGATCACCAGTTCCAGCAGGCCCTGAATCTTCTCAAGGGCTTGCAGATCATGCAGACCAAGGCGCAGTAATCCACTCTTCGGGAGGGATGATGAACACCGGAGACCTGAAGAAAAAACGGGAAATCCAGTTTTCCAAGTTTCCCCCCGGGCAGGTGCCCGAGGCGGCTGACGATCTCAAGCATCTCGAGGAAATCGAAGTGCAGCCGAAACTCGAGAAGCGCGTGGTCGGGGTCAGCTACGATCTGTCGATACACACGCTGCGCGAACTCGACGATCACCTCGTCGATCGCGGCTTCCATCTCGACAACACGCTGATGACCAAGCTGACGCGGGCCTTGATTTATTACGTCGAGGACACGCAGCGGCACAACATGGCGGCCCCCGAGAAGCGTCTCAAGCGATCGGAACAGGAAGCCTACGTCAAGGCCTGGGACCACCGCCCGCACGGCGACCACGACGACACCCCGCCGGAGTGGCGCGAATACAAGTGACGGACGAGCAGCTCCTCCGCTACAGCCGACACATCCTGCTGGACGCGCTGGGCATCGAGGGCCAGGAACGCATACTCGCCGCGCACGCGTTGGTCATCGGCGCCGGCGGCCTCGGCTCTCCTGCCGCGCTCTATCTTGCCTCGGCAGGCATCGGGAAGATCACCCTGGTCGACGACGACAGCGTCGATCTGACCAACCTGCAACGGCAGATTCTGCATACACAGGCCCGCGTCGGCATGGCCAAGGCCGAATCCGGCCGCCAGGCGCTGGCCGCGATCAACCCGGACATCACCATCGTTCCCCTGCAGGAGAGGCTGGGCGGCACCGCGCTGGACGCGCTGGTGGCGACCGCCGATGTGGTTCTCGACTGCACCGACAACTTCGCCACCCGGCACGCCATCAACCGCGCCTGCGTGCATCACCGGAAACCGCTGGTCTCCGGCGCGGCAATCCGTTTCGCCGGCCAGATCAGCGTCTACGACCTGACGCGCGACGATGCCCCATGCTACCACTGCCTGTTTCCCGAAGGCGATGATGTCGAGGAAGTGCGCTGCGCGGTGATGGGCGTCTTCGCCCCGCTGACCGGCATCATCGGCACCACGCAGGCGGCCGAGGCACTGAAACTGGTCGCCGGCATCGGCGAAAGCCTGAGCGGCCGCCTGCTACTGCTCGATGCGCTGGACATGGACTGGCGTACCGTACGCTTCCGGAAGGATGCCGGTTGTACGGTCTGCGGCCCTAACGGAGACGGGCGATCAGGCGAATATCTTCGCCAATCTGCCGCAGATCGCGAATCTGCAAGGGGCGCTTGCCGTCCAGGCTAGTCAGTTCCGGCAGATTGAACAGGCCGCTGGCGTCGTGGCCGATCAGGCAGGGCGCCAGGTAGAGCAGCAACTCATCGACCAGCCCTTCGCGCAACAGCGAGCCATTCAGCTTGAACCCGGCCTCGGCGTGAACCTCGTTGATGCCGCGGCGACCAAGTTCTTCCAGCAAATCCTTCAGTTCGACCTTGCCGGCGGCATTGGGCAGCAGCAGTACCTCGGCACCGGCCGCACGCAGCAAATTTGCCCGTTTTTCGTCGTCGACCGCAACCGCCACCAAAACCGGGCCGCCTTGCAGGATGCGGGCCGAAAGCGGTGTTTCCAGCCTGCTGTCTACGACCACGCGCAGCGGTTGGCGCGTGGTTTCAACATCGCGTACCAGAAGTTGCGGATCGTCGTCGCGCACGGTGCCAATGCCGGTCAGGACGGCGCAGGCCCGCGCCCGCCAGCGATGGCCGTCGCGCCGTGCATCCGGCCCGGTGATCCACTGGCTGACCCCGTTGTTGAGCGCCGTCTTGCCATCCAGACTGGCAGCGGCCTTCAGGCGCAGCCAGGGGCGACCGCGCGTCATGCGCGAAACGAAGCCGATGTTCAGTTCGCGCGCCTCATTCTCCAGCAGACCGCTGGTGGCTTCGATGCCCGCTGCCCGCAACATGGCAAGGCCCGTGCCGGCGACCAGCGGATTGGGGTCGCTCATCGCCGCCACGACGCGGGAAACGCCGACGGCGACCAGCGCCTCCGCACAGGGTGGCGTGCGGCCGTGATGACTGCACGGCTCCAGGGTAACGTAGGCGGTGGCGCCGCGCGCCCGTTCGCCGGCGGCGCGCAGTGCATTGACTTCCGCATGCGGCTCGCCGGCCTTCTCGTGCCAGCCTTCGCCGATGACTTCGCCATCGCGCGTCAGCACGCAGCCGACCCGGGGATTGGGCGTCGTCGTCCACATCCCGCGCTCGGCCAATTGCAGCGCGCGCGCCATCATGCCGTGGTCGACGGCGGAAAAGCTCATTTCTTGCGGGGAGTCGGCGAAACTTCGCGGATCGCCCGGGAGAAGGCATCCACGTCCTCGAAATTGCGATACACCGAGGCAAAACGGATGTAGGCCACCTTGTCGAGCTTCTTCAGTTCGCGCATGACCAGCTCGCCCAGTTGCTGGGTAGTCACCTCGCGCTCGCCGGCGGTGAGCAGCTTTTCCTCGATATCGGCCACCGCTGCATCGACCGACTCCATCGACACCGGCCGTTTGCGCAAGGCCAGTTCGAGGCTGGCGCGCAACTTGTCGCGGCTGAATTCCGTGCGCAGGCCGTTCTTCTTGACCACCTGCGGCAACTGGATCTCCGCCCTTTCATAGGTCGTGAAGCGTTTGTCGCAGGCATTGCACTTCCTGCGGCGGCGGACGACGTCGCCCTCGTCATTGAGACGGGTATCGGCGACCGCCGTTTCATCGGCACCGCAGAACGGGCATTTCACTGTGGCTTAGGCGCCGTAAACCGGGAACTTCTTGCACAGGGCAGAAACCTTGGCCCGCACAGTCGCGGCCACAGCTTCGTCGTTCGGCGCGTCGAGAATATCGGCGACCAGATGGGCCACGGCCTCGGCTTCGATCTCGGTGAAACCGCGCGTCGTCATCGCCGGCGAACCAATGCGGATGCCCGAGGTGACGAAGGGCTTCTGCGGATCGTTCGGGATGCCGTTCTTGTTGACCGTGATGTGGGCACGGCCGAGGGCGGCCTCGGCATCCTTGCCGGTGATGTTCTTGGCGCGCAGGTCGAGCAGGAAGACGTGGCTTTCGGTGCGCCCGGAAACGACGCGCAGGCCGCGCTCTTCGGAGAGCACCTTGGCCATGACGCGGGCATTTGCGATGACCTGTTCCTGATAGTTGCGGAAACCCGGTGTCGCCGCTTCCTTGAAGGCAACTGCCTTGGCGGCGATGACGTGCATCAGCGGACCGCCCTGCAGGCCGGGGAAAATGGCGGAGTTGATCGCCTTTTCATGCTCGGCCTTCATCAGCACGACGCCGCCGCGCGGGCCGCGCAGGGTCTTGTGCGTGGTCGACGTGACGACGTCGGCGAACGGCACCGGGTTCGGGTAGAAGCCGGCGGCGATCAGGCCGGCATAGTGCGCCATGTCGACCATGAAGATGGCGCCGATTTCTTTGGCGATCCTGGCGAAGCGCTCGAAGTCGATGCGCAGCGCGTAGGCCGAGGCGCCGGCGATGATCAGCTTCGGCTTGTGCTCGCGCGCCAGCGCTTCCATTTTCGGATAGTCGATCTCTTCCTTCTCGTTGAGGCCGTAGGCCACCACGTTGAACCACTTGCCGCTCATGTTGAGCGCCATGCCGTGGGTGAGGTGGCCGCCTTCGGCGAGGCTCATGCCCATGATGGTGTCGCCGGGCTTGAGGAAGGCCATGAACACCGCCTGATTGGCCTGCGATCCGGAGTTGGGCTGCACGTTGGCGGCCTCGGCGCCGAACAGCGCCTTGACGCGGTCGATCGCCAGCTGCTCGACGATGTCGACGTATTCGCAGCCGCCGTAGTAGCGCTTGCCGGGATAGCCCTCGGCGTACTTGTTGGTGAGCTGCGAGCCCTGTGCCTGCATCACCGCCGGGCTGGTGTAGTTTTCC
>DATIUN010000053.1:0-2840 GCA_035466795.1 Azonexus sp.
AGCCGGCCACCACTGGACGATCACCGGCGACCCGACCGAGGCTGCCCTGCTGGTCGTCGCGCGCAAGGGCGGACTCGACGAGCACACCTTGCAGGCCCTGTTTCCCCGGCAGGACGAACTCCCGTTCGACGCCGGCCGGCAGTACATGGCGACGGCACACGCCAGCGACGGCGAGCGGATCGTTTATGTGAAAGGCGCGCTCGAGCGCCTGCTGCCGCGTTGTAGCGACCAGTTGTCGGCTGCCGGCCAACCCGAAGCCATCGACCGCTTCAGGATCGAGGCTGTCGCCGAGGCGCTGGCCGGGCAGGGCATGCGCGTCCTGCTGCTGGCGCGCCGGATTGCACCGCCGGAAAGTTCCCTGACCGACGACAGCTTGCGGGAACTCACGCTGATCGGCCTGGCCGGCATGATCGACCCCCCGCGCAAGGCGGCGATCAGCGCCATCCGGAACTGCCACTCGGCCGGCATCCGGGTCAAGATGATCACCGGCGACCACGCCGTCACTGCCTTGGCCATCGCGCGGCAAATCGGCATTCCCGGCGATAGCGCACTGACCGGGCGCGAACTGGCGCTGCTCGACGACACCGCCCTGGCGCTGGCTGCCCACGAAACCGACGTCTTCGCCCGCGTCGAACCGGAGCAGAAGCTGCGCCTGGTGCGCGCCCTGCAGCAGCGCGGCGAGGTCGTGGCGATGACCGGCGACGGCGTCAACGACGCGCCGGCGCTGAAGCAGGCCGACATCGGCATCGCCATGGGGCAGGGCGGCACCGAAGTGGCCAAGGAAGCAGCGGCGATGGTACTCACCGACGACAATTTCGCCAGCATCGAGGCGGCCGTGGAGGAGGGCCGGGGGGTCTGGGACAATCTGGTCAAGTTCATCACGTGGACGCTGCCGACCAATTTCGGCGAGGGGCTGGTCATCGTCGCCGCCATCGTCTTCGGCAGCACGCTGCCGATCACCCCGCTGCAGATCCTGTGGATCAACATGACCACCGCCGTGCTGCTTGGCCTGACCCTGTCCTTCGAGCCGATCGAGCGCGGCATTATGGGCCGGCCGCCGCGCCGGCTGGCGACGCCGGTGCTCGACGGCGCGCTGATCCGCCGCATCGTGCTGGTGTCGCTGCTGCTGTTGGGGGGCTCCTTCGGCCTCTTCCTGCGCGCGCTGGAAAGCGGACAAACGCTGGCCGAAGCGCGCACCGTCGCGGTCAACGTCTTCGTGATGGTCGAAATGCTCTACCTGTTCAACTGCCGCTCGCTGACGCGCCCCTTCTGGCAGATCGGGATCTTTTCCAACCCGTGGTTCTGGGGCGGGCTGGCGACGATGGCCGCCCTGCAACTGCTGCTCACCTACTGGCCGCCGCTTAACGCGATCTTCCAGACGGCGCCGATCGGCCTCGCCGCATGGGGCGAAATCCTCGCCTTCGCCTGGCTCAGCGCGCTGATCGTCGGACTGGAGAAATACTGGACGGCGTTTCACGTGAAACGCGCCGCGAAATCAGCCTGAGAAGACGGGCAACGCAAGAAAGAGCTTGATCACGATGGCGTTGGCGATATCGATGAAGAAGGCGCCGACCATCGGCACCACGAGAAACGCCAGGTGCGAGGCGCCGAAGCGTTCGGTCACCGCCTGCATGTTGGCGATCGCGGTCGGCGTTGCCCCCAGTCCGAAGCCGCAATGCCCGGCGGCGATCACCGCCGCGTCGTAATTGCGCCCGAGCACCGGGAAGGTGACGAACACCGCGTAGCCGACCATCAGCACGGCCTGACCGAAGAGCATGCCGAACAGCGGCAGGGCGAGCGCCGAAAGCTCCCACAGGCGCAGGGTCATCAACGCCATGGCCAGGAAGAGGGCGAGCGAAACATTGCCGACCACCGAAACCGCGCGCTCGAAGACGTCGTACCAGCCGAGGGCGCTCAAGCCGTTACGCAGCAGCACACCGACGAAAAGCACGGTGACGAAGGCCGGCAGTTCGAGCAGGCTGCCATGAAGCGCCTGCGCAATGGCCTGGCCGGCGAGCAGGCAGATGGAGATCAGGGCCAACGTCTCGATCAATGCCGGCGCCGTGATCAAGCGTACCGAATGCGGATTTTCGAAGGTGTTTCCGACATCTGCGTTCAGGCCTTCGGTGGCCGGCAACGTCACCTTGCGGATCAGGAACCTGGCGACCGGCCCGCCGAGCACGCCACCGAGTATCAGGCCGAAAGTCGCGCAGGCGAGGGCGACCTCGGTCGCTGCCTCGACACCGTGCTGCTCGGCGAACACCGTTCCCCAAGCGATACCCGTGCCGTGCCCGCCGGACAACGCGATCGAACCAGCGAGCAGACCGTAGAACGGCGACTGCCCGAAAGCCATGGCCAACAGCAGCCCGGTAACGTTCTGCAGTACGAGAAAACCGAGCACGACGCCCAGAAAGACCATCAGCGGCCTGCCGCCCCGGCGCAGGCTGGCAAGATCGGCATTGAGTCCGATGCAGGCGAAGAAGGTCAGCATCATCGGCGCCGAAAGGCTGGTGTCGAACTTGACCTGAAAATCCAGGCCAGTGCGCGCCACCAGAAACAGCACGGCGACCAGCAGGCCGCCCGCTACCGGTTCGGGAATGGTGTAGGTAGCCAGCCAGCGCACGCGCCTGAGCAGTTGCTGCCCAAGCAGCAGTACGCCTGAAGCGGCGACCAGCGTTCCGTAAACATCCAGTTCAAGCATGACGACTGCAATCCAGATTTGATTTGCCGGCCATTTTCACCCAGTTCGCCGGGCGCGGGAACTATAATTCCTGACCCCAAGGAGGAACGATGAGTCATTTCAAACATCACGTCTTTTTCTGCTGCAACCAGCGCGAGCC
>DATIUN010000054.1:0-7702 GCA_035466795.1 Azonexus sp.
AGAAGATCGGCGACATCCGCCAGAACCTGCCGGCCGGCATTCAGGGGCCGTTTTTCAACGACGAGTTCGGCGACGTTTTCGGCAGCATTTACGCGTTGACCGCGGAAGGCCTCGACTATTCGCAACTAAAGGACATCGCAGAGCGCCTGCGCGACGACCTGCTGCGCATCCCCGGCGTCGGCAAGGTGGAGATCTTCGGCATCCAGGAAGAGAAAATCTTCGTCGAACTGTCGAACGCCAAACTGGCGACGCTGGGCGTCGATCAGGCAACCATCATCCAGGCACTGGTCCAGCAGAACGCCGTGGCCGGCGCCGGCTTCTTCGAGATGCAGGACGAGCGCATCCAGATTCGTCCGGGCGGCGCCTACGACACCGTGCAGGCGGTGGCCGACACGCTGATCCGCAGCGGCGGCCGCAGTTTCCGCCTCGGCGACATCGCCACGGTAAGGCGCGGCACCAGCGATCCGCCGGCCCCCGAGGTGCGTTACGGCGGCAAGCGGGCGCTGGCCATCGGCATCTCGATGCCCCCCGGCGGCGACATCATCCAGCTCGGCAAGGCCCTGCGCGCGTCCATGGCGAGTGCCCGCGAGCGCCTGCCCGTCGGCGTCGAGATCGGCGAGGCAGCCAGCCAGCCGGATGCCGTCAAGCGCTCGATCGACGCCTTCGTGCGCGCGCTCGCCGAGGCGGTCTTCGTCGTGCTGCTGGTCACCTTCATCAGCCTCGGCCTGCGCACCGGCATGGTCGTCGCCATTTCGATTCCGCTGGTCCTGTCCGCCACCTTCCTCGCCATGAACCTGTTCAATGTCGGCCTGCACAAGGTTTCGCTCGGCGCGCTGGTCCTCGCGCTCGGCCTGCTGGTCGACGATGCGATCATCGCCGTCGAGATGATGTGGGTGAAGATGGAACAGGGCTGGGAACGCACCCGCGCCGCCTCCTTCGCCTACACCAGCACTGCAGGGCCGATGCTGTCCGGCACCCTGGTCACCGTCGCCGGCTTCATCCCGATCGCCATCGCCAAGTCGGCGACCGGCGAATATGCCTTCGCCTTTTTCCAGATCAACGCCATCGCCCTGCTCCTTTCGTGGCTGGCGGCCGTCGTGGCGATCCCCTGGCTCGGCTACAAGCTGCTGCCCGACCCGCGCGCGCCGCGCAAGCCCGGCCTGATCGCCCGCCGCTGGCCGGCGCTGGGGCACCGCCTGGAAAAAATCGGCATCGGCGGTCTGGCGCATGGCGAGGATCACGACGTCTACGGGACGCCCTTCTACAACCGCTTCCGCCAACTGGTCCAGGCCTGCGTCAGACGGCGCTGGCTGGTCATCGGCATCACGTTGCTGCTGTTCGTCCTGGCCATCGTCGGCATGGGCAAGGTACAGAAGCAGTTCTTCCCGAATTCGACGCGCCTCGAGCTCAATGTCGAACTGCGCCTGCCGGAAGGTGCCTCGCTCCATGCCATCGATGCCGAAACCAGACGGCTCGAAGACTGGCTGGACCACGACAAGGCCGAATTCGACCAGCACGAACACTACATCGCCTACCTCGGCGCCGGCTCGCCGCGCTACTACCTGGGCCTCGACCAGCAACTGCCGGCCAGCAATGTCAGCCAGTTCGTCATCGTGACGCGCAATGTCGAGGCCCGCGAGGCCTTGCGCGGTCGACTGATCAAATTGTTCGAAAATGACGCCACCGGCGTACGCGGCAACATCAGCCGCATCGAAAACGGCCCGCCGGTCGGTTACCCTGTCCAGTACCGCGTTTCCGGTGAGGACATCCCGACCCTGCGGCGGATCGCCGGCGAAGTGGCGACGGCCATGCGCGCCAACCCGGAACTGTCGAACGTCAATGTCGACTGGAGCGAGCTGTCCAAGGCGGTGGCTATCGAAATCGACCAGGACAAGGCGCGCCTGCTCGGCGTTTCCAGCCAGGATCTGGCCGCGCTGCTCAATATGTCGCTCAATGGCTACACGGTTACCAGCTACCGCGAGGGACAGAAGACGATCGATGTCGTGCTGCGCGGCGACCGCCAGGAGCGCGCCAGGCTTTCGGCCCTCCCCGATCTGGCGGTGCCGACGAGAAGCGGCAAGAGCGTGCCGCTCAACCAGATCGCCCGTCTCAATTACAGCTTCGAATCGGGGCTGGTCTGGCGCCGCGACCGCCAGCCGACCATTACCGTACGCGGCAATCTTTATGGCACGACGCAGCCGGCCACCATCGTCGCCAGCCTGCAGCCGCAGATCGACCGCATCATCGCCGAACTGCCGGCCGGCTACCGGATTGTCACCGGCGGCTCGGTCGAGGAATCGGCCAAGGGCTCGGGATCGGTCATGGCCGGCATCCCGATCTTCATTCTGGTCGTCGTCACCGTGCTGATGATCCAGTTGCAAAGCGTCTCGCGGGTCATCATGGTGTTGTTGACAGCGCCGCTCGGCATCATCGGCATCGCGCTGTTCCTGCTGATTTTCAACAAACCCTTCGGCTTCATGGCGCTGCTCGGCACCATTGCGCTGTTCGGCATGATCATGCGCAACTCGGTGATTCTCGTGGATCAGATCGAGCAGGACATGGCGGCGGGCAAACCCCGCTGCGCCTCGATCATCGAATCGACGGTACGGCGTTTCCGCCCGATCGTCCTGACTGCGGCAGCGGCGGTGCTGGCGATGGTTCCGCTCTCGCGCAACGACTTCTTCGGACCGATGGCGGTGGCCATCATGGGCGGCCTGATCGTTGCCACGGCCCTCACCCTGCTCTTCCTGCCGGCACTGTACGCCGCCTGGTACAAAGTCCGGCCCGACAGCGCCTGATCAGCGCAGGCCGGAGAGTTCCTTCTGGATGGCCACGATGTTGCGCTCATGCTGCGCGACGCGGTCACGGTAAGGCTGGACACGATCCAACGTCGTGGATGCGCTCTCGGCGGGGCGGATCGCCTGCTGTTCGGTGAGTTCGCGCTGCGCCTGATCGAGACTGCGCTGCTCGCCCGCTAGTTCCTGTTCGAGGATGCGCTTGCGATCCGTGTCGCGGGCCTTCTGGGTATCTTCCTGAACCTTGGGGAAGCCCGCCGGCGTCGGATTGGCGGCCGCGCCCGTCGGCTTCCTGGGTGCCGGAACCGTCGCATCCTGCGTAATGACCACCGGCTTGCAGCTCTTGTCGACCTTGGTATTCGAGATCAGCATGCCGCCGTTCGCATCCGTACACCGGTAGATGGTCTGTGCCGAGGCCGGCAGGGCAAGCACAACAAGAAGGGAGGCAAGGGCGCTACGTGTCATCGTCATCATTCCTCTTAAGCGCTGCAGTTTACCGGAGTTAACGTTCCGCGCAGCAAACCGTGGACAAAAAAAGGGCGGGATATTCATCCCGCCCTTTCTGCATAGAGGCTTGTAATCAGCAGGAGTAGTACAGGTCGAATTCCACCGGGTGCGTCGTCATGCGGACCTTGTTGACTTCATCCATCTTGAGGGCGATGTAGGCTTCGATCCAGTCATTGGAGAAGACGCCGCCACGGGTCAGGAACTCGTGATCGTTCTCCAGCGCAGCCAGTGCTTCTTCCAGCGAGGCGCAGACGGTCGGGATCAGCGCGTCTTCTTCCGGCGGCAGATCGTACAGGTTCTTGTCGGCCGGATCGCCCGGGTGGATCTTGTTCTGGATACCATCCAGACCGGCCATCATCAGCGCGGAGAAGCACAGGTACGGGTTGGCGATCGGATCCGGGAACCGGGTTTCGATACGACGGGCCTTGGTCGAAGCGACGTGCGGGATGCGGATCGAGGCCGAACGGTTCTTGGCGGAGTAGGCCAGCTTGACCGGGGCTTCGTAGTGCGGGACCAGGCGCTTGTAGGAGTTGGTACCCGGGTTGGTGATCGCGTTCAGGGCCTTGGCGTGCTTGATGATGCCGCCGATGTAGAACAGCGCGGTATCGGACAGGCCGGCGTAGCCGTCGCCGGCGAACAGGTTCTTGCCGTCCTTCCAGATCGACTGGTGAACGTGCATGCCGGAACCGTTGTCGCCGACGATCGGCTTCGGCATGAAGGTGGCGGTCTTGCCGTACTGGTGGGCAACGTTGTGCACCACGTATTTCAGGATCTGGGTCCAGTCGGCACGCTTGACCAGCGTGGAGAACACGGTACCGATTTCGCACTGGCCGGCAGTGGCGACTTCGTGATGGTGGACTTCAACCGGCACGCCGAGGGCTTCGAGGGCCAGAACCATGGCGGAACGGATGTCGTGCAGGCTGTCGACCGGGGGAACCGGGAAGTAGCCGCCCTTGACCGTCGGACGGTGGCCGGTGCCGCCGCCGCCTTCGGTCTTCTCACCGGAAGTCCACGCCGCTTCGGACGAGTAGATCTTCAGGTTGCAGCCGGACATGTCGACATTCCACTCGACCGAGTCGAAAACGAAGAATTCGGGTTCCGGACCAAAGTAGGCGGTGTCGCCGATACCGGAGGACTTCAGGTAGGCTTCGGCGCGCTTGGCGATGGAACGCGGATCGCGGTCATAGCCGCGGCCGTCGGCGGGATCGACGACGTCACAGGTCAGGACGACGGTGGTCTCGTCGAAGAAGGGATCGATATAGGCGGTTCCTGCGTCCGGCATCAGTTGCATGTCGGAAGCCTGGATGCCCTTCCAGCCGGCGATGGACGAGCCGTCGAAAGCATGGCCGTTCTCGAACTTGTCTTCACTGAAGGCGGAAACCGGCACGGTGACGTGCTGTTCCTTGCCACGGGTATCGGTGAAACGAAAATCGACGAACTTGGCGTCGTTTTCCTTGACCATCTTCATCACGTCTTGCGGGGTTGCCATAACCGTCAATCTCCTAACTAAACAAAAAACCGGCGCGGCCGGTGACAATCGAAAAAGCTAACGAACCAGATTTAGCAGAAAGCGTGCCAACAGCCTCCAGCAAAGCGTTTCATTTTGCCACAAAGAGATACGGCAATCACCCTCTGGTTTTTTGCACCAATACCGTGCAAATACCGCGCTTTACGCACTATTCTGGTGCAACCCGAAAGTTCAATGAGATGCTGCGGATCGCCGGGTGGTCCTTGATCCGTTCGGCGAGCATGGCCTCGGTCGACCTCAGCGCCGAAATGTCGGCGAACACGTCATGGGCAAGAAACACCTCGACCTCGACCCGGCCGCCAAGATAATGAAGCACGACATGCTCGGGCGTTGGCAAATTGACCAGCAGTTCTCCCAACTCTTCAAGCAAGGCCTCGCGTGAAGGCAGTCGGGTGGAGACAAGATCCGGGTCGAGATCATCTTCGGGATCGATATGCACCAGCACATCGAGTACGTCAGGGTGTTCGCGCAACACCCGGGCGCGCGCCGACTCGGCGATCCGGTGCCCCTCGGAGACGCTGATCCGCGCATTGACCTGGACGTGGGCATCGACCAGCGCCTGATGCGCCATGCGCCGCGTGCGAAGCTCATGCAACCCGCAAACCCCGGGCGTTGCCAGCAGGGTCGCCCGGATCGCTTCGACCTGCGCGTCATCGAGTCCTGTATCGATCAACTCCTTGAGCGCTCCCCAGGCCAGTTCGACACCCATGCGCAGGATCATGAAGCCCATCAGCGCCGCGGCCAGCAGGTCGAGAAAACCCCAGCCGAGCAGGGCGCCGCCGATGCCGACGACGACCACAAGGGCCGAAGCCGCATCGGCCCGCGTATGCAGGGCATTGCCGGTCAACAGTTGCGAGCGCAGGCGTTCGGCGACACGGATCAGGTAACGATAGAGTCCTTCCTTGACCACCACCGTCGCCACCGCCACCCAGAATGCCGACCACTCGACAGCGGGAAGCATTTCGATATGCTGCAGGCGCATTCCCGATTCCCACAGAATGAACCCGCCGATCAGGGCCAGCGAGGCGCCGAGGATCAGCGTGGCCGCCGTTTCGACCCGCGCGTGGCCGTAGGGATGCGCCGCGTCAGCCGGGTGCGCGCTCTGCCGGGTGGCGTAGATGACCAGAAAATCGGAAAGAAGGTCGGAGAAAGAATGCAGGCCGTGGGCGATCAGCGACTGCGAATTCCCGATCCAGCCGACCAGTATCTGGGCAACGGTCATCAGCAGGTTCACGGCAACGCTGACCCATGTCGCGCGCTGCGCCGCTGCCGCACGGTCGCCCGGCATAGACATCTGCTGCCGGTGATGCTGATGATCGTGACCCATTCTCTGTGCCCTATACTATCGGACTCGGATTCTAACAGTTACGGATTATGGGAAAGTTAACCAGACCCCTCAGGCTCGCACGGCCGCCCGCCCAACCATGAACACGCCCCACGGGGCGCACTGACTCGCCGCGTCGTTTATGCCGCCAGTGAACTGCAAAAAAGTCAGACAGCTACTCAAGAGAACAGCATGCAATCCTCCCCGATCGCCTTTGCCCCCTTCAACAGCCTCGCCAACGAGGATTGCGCGGAACGCATCCGTGCCGCCCGCGCCAAACTGGGCAAGCAGGCCATAATCCTCTGCCACCACTACCAGCGTGCCGATGTTTATCAGCATGCCGACCTGACCGGCGATTCGCTCAAGCTGTCCAAACTGGCCGCACAGACCGATTCCGAATACGTCATCTTCTGCGGCGTGCACTTCATGGCCGAAGTCGCCGACATCATGACCGCGCCGCACCAGATCGCCATCCTGCCCGACCTTGCCGCCGGCTGTTCGATGGCCGACATGGCCAATCTGGCGAAGGTCGAGCGCTGCTGGCGCGAGCTCAACGAAGTGCTGAACGCCGAGGAGGAGGTCACGCCGGTCACCTACATCAACTCGGCGGCCGACTTGAAAGCGTTCTGCGGTGAACATGGCGGCATCGTATGCACCTCGTCCAATGCCGGCACCATCGCCAAATGGGCTTTCGCGCAGCGGCCCAAGGTACTGTTCTTTCCCGATCAGCATCTCGGCCGGTGGACCGGTCACAACATGGGCATCCCGATGGACGAGATGGTCGTCTGGGACCCCGACCTCGAACTCGGCGGCCTGACGCCGGCGCAGATCAGGAAGGCGCGCATCCTCCTCTGGAAAGGCCACTGTTCGGTCCATCAGATGTTCCGGAAAGCGCAGATCGACGCCTTCCGCGCCAAGTACCCGGATGGTTTGGTGATTGCCCACCCCGAGTGCAGCTTCGAGGTCTGCGCCGCTTCCGACCATGTCGGGTCGACCGAGCACATCGTCAGGACCGTCAAGGAAGCGCCGGCAGGCACGCGCTGGCTGGTCGGCACCGAGCTGAACCTGGTCGACCGCCTGGCGAAGGAAGTTTTGCCGGAGAACAAGATCGTCCAGTTCATGGCCACCACGATCTGCATGTGCTCGACGATGCAGCGCATCGACCCGCAGCACCTTGCATGGACGCTGGAAAACCTGGTCGACGGCAAGGTTGTGAACCAGATCAAGGTGCCCGAACACGAAGCGGTACTGGCCAAACTTGCGCTTGACCGGATGCTGGCAATTTCCTGAACGTCATGAGCAAGCCCGCCCTGAACGTCACGACCTTCAACATCCACAAGGGCTTCTCGCAGTTCAACCGGCGGATGATGGTGCATGAACTGCGCGAGCGCCTGCGCCACCTCAATCCGGACATTGTCTTCCTGCAGGAAGTCCAGGGACTGCATCTTGGCCACGCCGAGAGCCACGGCGACTGGCCGAGCGAACCGCAGTACGAGTTCCTGGCCGAGGACGTCTGGCACGCGGCCGCTTATGGCCAGAACATGGTTT
>DATIUN010000055.1:0-3059 GCA_035466795.1 Azonexus sp.
TCCGCCAGCCATTCGACCGCATCCATTGGATTGCTGAACGAGGAAGAGGGGGGGCGCGCGTCGGAAACAGCCTTGTGCAGAGCCGCCTGCACGCTCGCCGAGAGCGGCTCGTAAATCTGGGCGCCGGCAAATGCAGCGGACGCGCTCAGCGACAGGAGGGTGGCAATCAGCCAGCGCACAATTTCCCCGTGATCAGTTCAATTATGTCGCCCTGGTCGACCAAGGTCGGTTCGGCGTCAAGGCGACTTTTGTATTCTAGCTTGCCTTCGTTCAAACCGCGCTCTCCGATTACGATTCGATGCGGGATGCCGATCAGTTCCATGTCGGCGAACATGACGCCGGGACGCTCGTTGCGGTCATCGAGAAGGACATCGACGCCACGTTTCCGGAGTTCGCCATAGAGCCCGTCGGCGGCCGCCTTGACCGCCTCGCTCTTGTGGTAACCCATCGGCACGATACAGACCGCGAAGGGTGCAATGGCTGGTGGAAGGATGATGCCCTTGGCGTCATTGCCCTGCTCGATGGCGGCGCCGACGATGCGCGACACGCCAATGCCGTAGCAGCCCATTTCCATGATCTGGCTCTTGCCGTTTTCGTCGAGGTAGGCACAGTTCAGAGCGGCGGCATATTTCTGGCGCAACTGGAAGATGTGGCCGACCTCGATGCCGCGACAGATCTCCAGTTTTCCCTTGCCGTCCGGTGACGGGTCGCCGGCAACCACGTTGCGGATATCGGCGACCACTGGTTCCGGCAGGTCGCGGCCGAAATTGACGCCGGTCAGGTGAAAGCCCGCTTCGTTGGCACCGCAGACAAAATCGCTCATCGCGGCAACTGCGCGGTCGGCGAAAATGGCCACTTTTTCGGTGTTGACCGCAACCGGGCCGATATAGCCGGGCTTGCAGCCGAGAGTTTCCTCGATCTCGCTCTCCGAAGCGAAGCGGAAAGGCGACAGGTCGCCAATCTTGCCGGCCTTGATTTCGTTGAGTTCGTGGTCGCCGCGCAGCAAGAGCAAGGCGAAGGTCGTGCTGCCATCTTCCTTTTCGCTGATCACGGCGATCGACTTGACAATCCTGTTCAGGGGCAAGCCGAGAAATCCGGCCACATCGGCACAGGCCATCTTGCCCGGCGTGGCGATTTTCTCCATGGCCGTGCCTGCGGCAGTGCGCGACGTGGCCGGGGCTAGTGCTTCGGCCAGTTCGACGTTGGCGGCGTAATCGGAGTCCGGGCAGTAGGCGATGTCGTCTTCGCCGGAATCGGCCAGCACGTGAAATTCATGCGATCCGGTGCCGCCGATCGAGCCGGTATCGGCCGCCACGGCGCGGAATTTCAGGCCCAGGCGCGTGAAGATGCGGCTGTAGGTTTCATACATGTTCCGGTATTCGCGCTTCAGGTCGTCGAATGAGGCGTGGAAGGAATAGCCGTCCTTCATCAGGAACTCGCGGCCACGCATGACGCCAAAACGCGGGCGGATTTCGTCGCGGAACTTGGTCTGGATCTGGTAAAGATGAATCGGCAACTGGCGGTAGCTCTTGACGTCACGCCGGATGGCATCGGTGATGACCTCCTCGTGCGTCGGGCCGATTACAAATTCGCGCTGGTGCCGATCCTTGAAGCGCAGCAACTCGGGTCCGTACTGCTCCCAGCGACCGGATTCCTGCCACAACTCGGCAGGCTGCACGGCTGGCATCAGCAACTCCAGCGCGCCAGCCTTGTCCATCTCTTCGCGAACGATGTTTTCGACCTTGCGCAGTACCCGCAGGCCAATTGGCATCCAGGTGTAGATGCCGGCAGCGGCGCGCTTGATGTAGCCGGCGCGCAGCATCATTTTCTGGCTGATGACCTCGGCGTCTGCCGGTGCTTCCTTCAGGGTGGTGAAAAAGAACTGCGAAGTGCGCATGGGATGCTCTTGAATTTGTTGCAAAAGAAGGATTTTACACGCTGCTCCAGCTTTGCATGCTGGCTGTCTTTGTGAAAGAATCAGGGTAACTTTTAATTTTGCAGGATTCATATGCTCGACCGTGAAGGCTATCGCCCGAACGTCGGCATTATTCTTTGTAACGCCAAGAACGAGGTCTTCTGGGGCAAGCGCATACGTGAACACTCCTGGCAGTTTCCGCAAGGTGGCATCAAGCGTGGCGAAACGCCTGAGCAGGCCATGTACCGGGAGCTGCATGAGGAAGTCGGGCTGCAGCCCGAGCATGTGCGCATCCTGGGGCGAACCAAGGGCTGGTTGCGTTACGAAGTGCCGACACACTGGATAAAGCGCGAGTGGCGCGGCTCGTACAAGGGGCAGAAGCAGATCTGGTTTCTGCTGCGCCTTGTCGGACGGGACAACGACGTTTCTCTGCGGGCAACCAGCAAGCCCGAGTTCGACGCCTGGCGCTGGAATGAATTCTGGGTTCCGCTCGATGCGGTGATTGAATTCAAGCGCAGCGTCTACGAACAGGCACTTAGTGAACTGGTGCGCTTTCTCGATCTCGACCGGCGTGGCCGGCAGCGGCGCCAGGGTGGTTTGTCAGCGGCAAGCAGCGAAATGATCGAGGAGTAGGCGTGCGCCTGAACGGTTTTATCGTGTTGCGTCTTCTGGTTGCCATTGCTTTGCTTGGCTGCCTCTTCGGGCGACCGGCGCTTGCCGATGTTGACGAAGATGAGGGCAAGGACACCAGAAGATGGCAGGAGAGGGTGGTCGATCTTCCCGTGGCACCCTTGCCGGAAAATCTGCTGCCTTTTTATGTCAGCGCGGCGACCGATAACGACTTCTTCGTCGATGCTTCATCGCTGACGGTCGGTCCGGACGGCGTGGTTCGCTACGTGCTGGTCATTCAGTCGGCAGGCGGCGTGCGGAATGTCAGTTTCGAGGGACTGCGCTGTGAGACGCGGGAGCGTCGTGTATATGCCTTCGGCAGACCTGACGGCACCTGGTCGAAATCGCGGAACGATAGTTGGCAGCGGGTTCGTGATGTTCCGGCAAATCGCCATCATGCCGCGCTCTTTTATGATTATTTCTGCCCCGGCGGCGCCATCGTTACAGGTGCCGATGAAGCTCGAGATGCGCTGCG
>DATIUN010000056.1:0-9624 GCA_035466795.1 Azonexus sp.
CCCCTACTTCGGCTATGCCCGCCAGGACCGCCGCTCGCGTTCATCGCGCGTGCCGATCGCTGCCAAGCTGGTCGCCAACATGCTGGTCGCCTCAGGCGTCGACCGCGTGCTGACCATGGACCTCCACGCCGAACAGATCCAAGGCTTCTTCGACATTCCGGTCGACAACATCTATTCCCTGCCCATCCTGCTCGAAGACATCCTCAAGCAGAACTACGAGGATCCGATGGTGGTCTCTCCCGACCACGGCGGCGTCGTGCGCGCCCGCTCCCTGGCCAAGCGCCTCGAATGCGACCTGGCGATCATCGACAAGCGCCGTCCCAAGGCCAATGTTTCGGAAGTGATGAACATCATCGGCGAGGTCGAGGGCCGTACCTGCATCATTATGGACGACATGGTCGATACCGCCGGCACGCTGTGCAAGGCGGCCACCGCGCTCAAGAAGGAAGGTGCCAGCAAAGTCGTCGCCTACTGTACGCACCCGGTGCTCTCCGGTCCGGCGGTCGACCGCGTCAATGCCTCCGATCTCGACGCCCTGGTCGTCACCGACACCATTCCGCTACGCGATGGCGCCGCCGCCTCGCCGCGCATCCGCCAGTTGTCGGTTGCCGGGATCATGGCTGAAACCATCCGCCGCATCAGCAACGACGACTCGGTGTCGTCACTGTTCATCGATTAAGTTTTTTCAACCTTCCCGTTCTGGTCGCGGACCGGGAAATTTATGGAGTATCACCATGCAATTTGAAATCAACGCGCAAGCGCGCACGCTGCAGGGATCGGGTGCGAGCCGCCGCCTGCGTCGCGCTGGCAAAGTACCGGGCATCATCTACGGCGGCGCGGCAACCCCGCAAGCCATCGAGATCGACCACAACGAACTGCTGATCAACCTGAAGAAGGAAGCCTTCCACGCCTCCATCCTCAACATCGTCCTCGACGGCAAGAAGCAGCAAGTCCTGCTGCGCGACACCCAGCGCCACGCCTTCAAGCCGCTGATCCTGCACGTCGACTTCCAGCGCGTCGACGCCACGCACGAACTGCACATCAAGGTGCCGCTGCACTTCGTCAATGAAGAAACCGCGCCAGGCGTCAAGCTCAACGGCGGCCTGGTCAACCACGTCATCACTGAACTCGACGTGCATTGCCTGCCCAAGGATCTGCCGGCCTTCATCGAAGTGGATCTCTCCGCCCTCGACGTCGGCGACACCATTCACCTGTCCCAGATCAAGCTGCCGAAGGGCGTCAAGCTCGTCCAGCACAGCACGGACGACTCGGTCGTCGTCGGCATCGTCGGCAAGGGCGGCGGCTCCGAAGAAGCTGCCGCAGGTGAAGGCGAAGCGGCTGCCGAGTAACTTCCGGCACCCTGCTGCAATGGCCGCCGCCGGCATCATGCCGCCGGCGGCTTTTTCGCACTTGTCACCATGAATCCTCCACGCCTGATCGTCGGTCTCGGCAACCCCGGGCCGGAATACCAAACCACCCGGCACAACGTCGGCTTCTGGTTTGTCGACCACCTGGCCGACAAGCTAAAGGTGACGCTCGCCCCGCAAGGCAAGTTCTTTGGCATGGCCGCACGCACCGGTGATACCTGGCTGCTCGAACCGACGACTTTCATGAACCGTTCCGGGCAGGCGGTGGCCGCGCTGGCCAATTTCTACAAGATCGACCCCAGCGAGATTCTCGTCATCCACGACGACCTCGACCTGCCGCCCGGCGGCATCCGCCTCAAGCAGGGCGGCGGCAACGGCGGCCACAACGGCCTCAAGGACATCCAGGCCCGCCTTGGCACGCCGGAATTCTGGCGCCTGCGCCTCGGCATCGGCCATCCGCGCACGCTCGGCCTCGCGCAGGAAGTCGTCGATTTCGTGCTGCATCCGCCGCGCAAGGAAGAACTGCCGGACATCGAGCACGCGCTGGCCCGCTGCCTGCTGGCCTGGCCCAAACTCGCTGCCGGAGATTTCGCCGGCGCCCAACAACAATTGCACGGAAAAGCCGTCTAGTTGGCAAACCCAAAGGAAAACCCATGTCTTTGAAATGCGGCATCGTCGGCCTGCCCAACGTCGGCAAATCCACCCTATTCAACGCCCTGACCAAGGCCGGCATCGATGCCGCCAACTATCCGTTCTGCACTATCGAACCGAACGTCGGCATCGTCGAGGTTCCTGATCCACGCCTGAAGAAGCTGTCCGAAATCGTCAAACCGCAGAAAATCCAGCCGGCCATCGTCGAGTTCGTCGACATTGCCGGCCTCGTCGCCGGTGCTTCGAAAGGCGAGGGCCTCGGCAACCAGTTCCTCGCCAACATCCGCGAAACCGATGCCATTGTGCATGTCGTGCGCTGTTTTGCCGACGACAACGTGGTGCACGTTGCCGGCGGCGTCGATCCGCTGCGCGACATCGAGGTCATCGATACCGAACTGGCGCTGGCCGACATGGCGACCGTCGAAAAAGCACTCAACCGCTACCGTCGTCCGGCCAGTTCCGGCGACAAGGAAGCCAAGATTCTCGTCGCCGTCCTCGAAAAATGCTTTGCCCAGCTCGACCAGGCCAAGCCGGTACGCGCCCTCGATCTGTCCAGGGAGGAATGGGGCAACCTCAAGCCTTTCTGCCTGATCACCGCCAAGCCCGTGCTCTACGTCGCCAACGTCGCCGAGAACGGCTTCGAAAAAAACCCGCTGCTCGACGCCGTCCGCGCCCATGCCGCTACCGAAAAAGCCGAAGTGGTTGCCGTCTGCGCCGCCATCGAATCGGAGATCGCCGATCTTGACGACGAGGAAAAGCAGATGTTCCTCGCCGACCTCGGCCTCGAGGAACCCGGCCTCGACCGCCTGATCCACGCCGGCTACAAGCTGCTCGGCCTCGCCACCTACTTTACGGCCGGGGTCAAGGAAGTGCGCGCGTGGACCATCCACCAGGGCGACACCGCCCCGCAGGCGGCCGGCGTCATCCACACCGACTTCGAACGCGGCTTCATCCGCGCCCAGACCATCGCCTTCGACGACTTCATCACCTACAAGGGCGAAACCGGCGCCAAGGAAGCCGGCAAGATGCGCGCTGAAGGCAAGGAATACGTGGTCAAGGACGGCGACGTTCTCAACTTCCTGTTCAACGTCTGACCATCCTGCACCGGCGCTTCGGTCTCCGGGCAATGGCCGGGAAGACCGGACTTCCGTGACCGGCAAGCTTTCAGGACAGGTCGGCACCTGCGCACCTTCCGGGCCGCGACGGGAACGGATTCCGGTCGCGGCGCTGCCCGGTCAGTAGATTTCAGGTATGAAGGTCTGGTCCGACATCGGTGGGCGCACATAGCCGTGATCTTCCTGGCGTGGCGGCAGTTCGACACGTTCCGGCGTGAGGTCCTGATAATCAATCAGGCTCAGCAGGTGGGTGATGACATTCAGGCGCGCCCGTTCCTTGTCGTCACCGTGCACCACATACCAGGGCGCCTGTTTGATGTCGGTATGGGCGAACATCTCGTCCTTCGCCTTCGAATACTCGACCCAGCGCGCACGCGACTGCAAGTCCATCGGGCTCAGCTTCCAGTGCTTGGTCGGATGATAGATACGCTTCCTGAACCGCCGTTCCTGCTCATCGTTGCTGATCGAGAACCAGTACTTGATCAGGATGATGCCGCTGCGTACCAGCATGCGCTCGAATTCCGGGCAACTGCGCAAGAACTCGCTGTGCTCCTCTGGGTTGCAGAAACCCATCACCTTCTCGACCCCGGCGCGGTTGTACCAGCTACGGTCCATGAGGACCATTTCACCGGCTGCCGGCAGATGCTGCACATAGCGCTGGAAATACCACTGGCTCTGCTCACGCTCGGTCGGCGCCGGCAGTGCGATTACCTTCGTGACGCGCGGGCTCAGGCTTTCGGTGATGCGCTTGATGCAACCACCCTTGCCGGCCGCATCGCGGCCTTCGAAAATCACGACAACCTTGAGCCGGTTGAACTTGATCCATTCCTGGAGTTTGACCAATTCGACCTGCAGGCCAGCGAGTGCCTTCGCATAGACCTCGGCCTTCAAGCGTTTGTGCGGATGGGCGACCTCTTCCGTTACGGCCTCGGCGCCTGCGACTCCGCCCATGCTGGTTACGTGCGCGGACTCCTTTCTGGCTGCCTTGATGGCCTTTACCGCATTGGCCGACGCCTTCGTCAGGGCCGCCTTGGCCTTCACCGCGCCAGCAGGGATCTTCTTGTCGGCCGGCTTGTCCTCCACCGGTGCTGACGCCTTTTTAGGCGCCGCCTTCTTTGCATCAGCTGCCGCTTTTTTTCTGGCCGGTTTGGCTACCCCGGCTGTTGCGGGATGTTTTGTCGCGTCGACTGCCGGGGATTCCGAAGACCCGCTCGCCAATTTTTTCTTGGCGACCCCCGAAGTTCCCTCATCGCTGTTAGTTGTCATTGCTGCCCCCTCGGTTATCAGTTGGCGACCGATCAGTATGAAGCGGATTCTGTTGCCTTGAATCCGGAAGGCCTTTCAAACATTGATCGACCGTTACTACCCTGCCCATGACGTTCCTGGCAGTGCAGCCTGCTTCAGTTGGCCTGGGCGGCGATGTCGGCGCGTACCTGATCCATGTCGAGCGATTTGACCTGATCGATCAACTGGTCGAAGGCGCTCGCCGGCAACGCGCCAGCTTCGGCGTAGATGATGACCTGCTCGCGGAACACCATCAGCGTCGGGATCGAGCGGATGTTGAAGGCGCCGGCAAGTTCCTGTTGCTCCTCGGTATTGACCTTGGCGAAGGTAATGTCGGCGTGCTTCTCCGAAGCGGCCTCGAAGGTCGGGGCGAACGAGCGGCAGGGCGCACACCAGGGAGCCCAGAAGTCGACGATCACGATGCCCTTGTCGTCGATGCTGTCCTTGAAATTGTCGGTGGTGAGTTCGATGACTGCCATGGCTTTTCCTTTGATAAAGTGTTCGAGCGTGCTACCCGTTCCAAAAGCGGCATGGTACCAAAACGGCTGATGCCGGTGTGAAGGAAAGTGGCGGAAGAGGCCGATTCGCCGCGCCGGATACCGCGGACCGCGCCCGGCAAGTAGAATGGAACGCTTTCCGCTTCTCCACTTTTCCGCCATGCTCCAGCAACTGCTCACCCCCGTCCGCCTCGGCGCGCTTGAACTGAGAAACCGTGTCGTCATGGCGCCGCTGACGCGCTGCCGCGCAGACAATCCGGGCTACGTGCCGAGCGAAATGATGGCGCGCTATTACGCGCAACGGGCGGGCGCCGGGCTGATCATCTCCGAAGGCACCATCGTCTCGCCGCAGGCGCGCGGCTATCCGTTCACACCGGGCATCTGGTCGGCCGAGCAGGTCGCCGGCTGGCGCTTGGTCACCGACGCAGTGCGCGGCGCGGGCGGCCTGATCGTTTGCCAGCTCTGGCATTGTGGCCGCCTGTCGTTGCCCGAGTTCCACGACGGCCAGCCGCCGGTGGCGCCTTCCGCGGTCAACCCGCAGTGGAAGATGTTTTCGACGACCGGCCATCCCGACACCGTGACGCCGCATGCGCTGACCCGCGACGAGATCAAGGCCATCGTCGGCGATTTCCGCAATGCCGCCGCCAACGCCATGGCCGCCGGTTTCGACGGCATCGAGATCCATTCGTCCAACGGCTACCTGTTCCACCAGTTCTTTTCGCGACAGGCGAACCTTCGCAACGACGAATATGGCGGCGGCCATGAAAACCGGGCGCGCTTTTTCTTCGCGGTACTCGATGCCGTCGGCGAGGTCATGCCCTTCGACCGCGTCGGCTTCCGGCTGAACCCGATGATGCACCGCTTCCACGGCGTCAGCGTCGATCAAGACACGGTGCCGATGTGGGAATACATCGTCCGCCGCGCCAACGATTACGGCCTCGCCTTCCTGCACCTGACCGAGCCTTTCCTGCCGCGCCAGCTCGACGACACGCCGCACGCGCTGGCCGATGTCGGCGCCCATTTCCGTCCCCTCGCCCGCATGCCGATCATCGCCAATGGCGGCCTCGATCAGGCTGCCGGCGAAGCACGGCTGGGCGCCGGCCTGTGCGACGCCGTGGCCTACGGCCGGGCGTGGATCGCCAACCCCGATCTGGTCGAGCGCTTCGCCCGCTGGGCGCCGCTCAACGAGGCCGACATGGAAACCTTCTATCAGGGCGGCGAGACGGGCTATCTCGACTACCCCGCAATGACTGCATGAAGCGTCTTTTCACGCTGCTGACGCTGTCCGTCCTGACCCTGCCGGCGCTCGCCGGCGGCTTGCCGCCCAACGTGCTGCAGGCGCTCAAGGCGGCGCAGATTCCGGCCGCCAGCGTCGCCGTCGTCGTCCAGCCGGTCGACACGGCGCAGCCGCTGGTGGCGCACAACGCAGCGCGGGCGATGAACCCGGCGTCGGTCATGAAACTGGTCACCACCTACGCCGCGCTCGACCTGCTCGGTCCGGCGTGGACCTGGAAAACCACGGCCTGGGTCGACATTGCTGCGGTCAACGGCGTTTTGAGCGGCAATTTGTACCTCAAGGGCAGCGGCGACCCGCGCTTCGCCATCGAGCACCTGTGGGGCCTGCTGCGCCAGTTGCGCGTGCGCGGCATCCAGCAGATCAACGGCGACGTCGTGCTCGACCGTACCGTTTTCGACGTCCCGGCCATCGATCCCGGCGCTTTCGACGACAAGCCGATGCGCCCTTACAACGTTGGCCCGGACGGCCTGCTGATCAACCTGCGCGCCCTGCGCTTCACGCTGTTGGCGGACAACGGCAAGCCGCGCCTGCTGATGGAAACGCCGAGCGACGGGCTGCGCGTGGACAACCAGTTGCGTGCCGGCGAAGGCGGCTGCGGCAGCAACTGGAAGGATTTCATCAGCATCCGCCTGATCCCGGAAAACAACGGCAACCGGCTCGAATTCACCGGCACCTACAGCCCGTTGTGCGGCGAGAAGGCACTCAATCTGGCGCCACTGCCCGCCGACGGCCAGGCCGGCGGCCTGATCCGCGCCTTGTGGAAGGAACTCGGCGGCACGCTGGGTGGGCAGGTGCGCGGCGGCTCCGTACCCGTGGGCAGCCGGCTCATCGCCACCCACGAATCGCCGCCGCTGGCCGACACCGTGCGCGACATCAACAAGTACAGCAACAACGTGATGGCCCAGCAGGTGTATCTGACGCTGGGAAACGAAAGCGCGCCGGCCACTGCCGAACGCGCGCGGCAACGCATCGCCGACTGGCTCAACGCGCGCGGCCTGCGCTTCGCCGAACTGGAAATCGAGAACGGCTCCGGACTCTCGCGCAGTGAACGGATCAGCGCCGACAGTCTCAACCGCCTGCTGCTCGATGCCTGGAGGAACCCGGTCATGCCGGAATTCGTGTCGAGCCTGCCGATCGTCGGCATCGACGGGACGATGAAGAAACGCCTCAACGGCTCCGAAGCCACCGGCCGCGCCCACATCAAGACCGGCACCCTGGACAGCGTCAAGACCGCCGCCGGCTATGCACTGGATGCCCGCGGCCGGCGCTATGCCGTCACCTTCCTGATCAACCACCCGCGCGCTTCAGCCGGCAGCGCGGCGATCGACGCCCTGCTGGTCTGGGTCGCCCAGCGCCGGGCTGGCGAAAAGAACCCGGTGCTGGAAGATGAGTGAATTTCAGCACTTCCCGGGCGCCGCGCTGGATCGCTGCGGCCTGAACCGGCATGCGGTTTTCGCTCTCGCGGACCTGCCGGGCGACATCGTCGGCAGCGACACGACCGACTATCGGCAGCTGATCCTGATCGGCCATGGCGGCAAGGCGTTGTGGGAAGCGGTCAAAAAATCCGGCGGCGACGGCGCCGATCCGATCGACGATTTCACGCTGCGCACCGTCCGCCAATGGATGGCCGAATTCCAGCCCGACAACCGCTACGCCATCCTTTACCCTGGCCCGCGGCCGGTCGCGCTGCAACGACTCGGCGCGCTGGCCGGCTGGCATCACGCCTCGCCCTTCATGCTCGGCATCGACGCCGAATGGGGCACCTGGTACGCCTACCGGGCGGTCGTGCTGGCCGATACCCATTTTGCGCCTTCGCCAGCAGTCGACCGGATCATTCCCTGCGCCGCCTGCCAGACGCGGCCGTGCATCGCCGCCTGCCCTGCGTCAGCCATGGCCGACGGCACATTTTCCCTGCAGAAATGCGTCGCCTGGCGCAAGCACGCCGACTCGCCATGCGCCTTCACCTGTCTGGCGCGGGTCGCCTGCCCGGTCGGCAGCGATCACCGCTATTGCACCGAGCAACTGGCCCATACCTATTCGACTTCACTGCAGAGCATCAGGGAACATTGCTGAATGAGCAACACTGCGAAATTCACGTTCCAGCGCATCAAGCACTTCATCGGCTTCCCGGCGAGCGGGCACCACCTGAGCGAGCAACTGGTCGCGACACTCGGCGGCGTCATCAGCATCAGCCTGGTGATTCTGGTCACCCGAGTCCTGCTTGGTGAGCAGGCGGCCCTCGTCATCGTACCTTCGCTCGGCGCCTCGGCGGTCCTCATCTTCGCCGCGCCGCACAGCCCCTTCGCGCAGCCGTGGGCGGTATTGGGCGGACACCTGCTGTCGGCGCTGGTCGGCGTCGCCTGCTGGCAACTGGTGCCCAATGCGACGCTGGCGGCCGGCCTCGCCGTCGGCCTGGCGATCGGCGTCATGCACCTGGCGCGCTGCCTGCACCCGCCGGGCGGGGCGACGGCGCTGGCGGCGGTGATCGGCGGCGCCGCCGTTCATGAACTGGGTTTTCGCTACGTGCTGAACCCAATCGCGATCAATTGCGTGGTCATTCTCGTCGTCGGCGTCGTTTTCAACTACGCGTTCGCCTGGCGGCGCTACCCGGCGAGCCTGATGCGCTACCGCGGCGCGGCAGCCTCAAAAGGCGGCGTCTGGCCGCGGATTTCCGAGGATCATGTCAGCGCGGCGATGGACCATTTGAACGTGGTCATCGACGTCGACCCGAAGGAAATGAGCGAAATCATCCGGCAGACGCTGGCCGTCGCCCAGAAACAGCGCGACGCCGAACTGCCGGACGTCAAGCTGGGGCATTATTACTGCAACGACCGTCCGGGCCAGCAGTGGTCGGTGCGTCAGATCATCGACGAGCGGCGCTCGGACAATCCGGAATTCGACCTCGTGATCTACAAGGTCGTCGATGGCAAGAGCCTGAACCGCACCGGCAGTTGCACGCGCAGCGAGTTCGCCCGCTGGGTGGGCAGCGAACTGCAGCCGCGCGACAGGAAGCCCTGACTCAGCCGACCGGGCGCGCGTCGGCCAGTGCGACCCAGCCGCGAATGACACGGTAGCCGACCCACAGGCCGAGGAGCGCAATGAGTATCCAGGCGATGGGAATGCCGATGATGGTGATGATCAGCAAGCCGTAGATCACCAACCACAGCACCGTGAACCAGAAGGTGCGGATCTGCCAGCGGAAATGGCTTTCCAGCCAGGTGCCGTTGACGTCGCTGCGCTTCAGGTAGTTGATGAAGACGGCAATCAGCGACGGCAGGCCGAAGACGAAGCCGCCGGCGACGGTCGCCGCCGAGGTGACACCGACCAGCACGGCGATCGCGTGCAGGCCGTAGATGATGTGGGTGAGTTGCACCAGCGAAGGGCGAACGACTTGCGGATCGGCGGGAACAGGT
>DATIUN010000057.1:0-3842 GCA_035466795.1 Azonexus sp.
GGCAGCGTTGGGTTTCGCCTATCTGGATTCTGGCGCCTTGTACCGGTTGACCGCGCTGGCCGCGCAACGGGCCGGCGTGGATTGGGCGGATGAAGCGGCAGTTGCCGCGATCGCGGCAGCACTGGATGTCGAATTTTCCGAAACCGATATCCGCCTCGCCGGGCAGTCGGTCGGCGAAGCGATTCGCAGCGAGGAAATCTCGTCCGGCGCCTCGCAGGTTGCGGCGTTGCCAGCCGTGCGCGAGGCGCTGTTGTTCCGCCAGCGGGCCTTCAATACGGCGCCTGGGCTGGTCGGCGACGGGCGCGACATGGGGTCGGTGGTTTTCCCCCAGGCGCCGCTCAAGGTCTTTCTCACCGCGAGCGCCGAGGCAAGGGCGGAACGCCGTTATAAGCAGTTGATCGAAAAAGGATTCTCTGCTAATCTCCCGCACCTTCTGCTTGACCTGCGGCAACGTGACGACCGGGACTCCCGGCGCAGCGTGGCGCCGCTCAGGCAGGAAGTGGATGCCAGATTGCTCGATACCACGGACCTCACCATCGAACAGGCGGTGAATCAGGTGCTGGTGTGGAGTAGGGAAGCATTGCAGTAAAGGGTTGCCGGTCGCCTGGCTGGCAACGCGTTTTCAACTCTAACCCGCTGTGAATTAACGGTTCGCGGCATGAAAGTTCTCTCCGTCAATGGAATCTTTTGCTCAACTATTTGAAGAATCCCTGGCTCGCCAGGAAATGCGTCAAGGCGAAGTCATCACTGCAGAAGTGGTGCTCATCGATCACAATTTCGTCGTGGTCAATGCCGGCCTGAAATCGGAATCCTATGTTCCGCTCGAAGAATTCCTGAATGATCAGGGCGAACTCGAAGTGCAAGTGGGCGATTTCGTCCAGGTTGCCATCGAGATGCTGGAAGACGGCTACGGCGCCACGCGCCTGTCGCGCGATCGCGCCAAGCGCATCGCCGCCTGGAACTTCCTGGAAGAAGCACTGAACAACAACTCCCTGGTCACCGGCACGATTACCGGCAAGGTCAAGGGTGGCCTCACCGTCATGTCCAACGGCGTCCGTGCCTTCCTGCCGGGTTCGCTGGTCGACATGCGTCCGGTCAAGGACACCACGCCGTACGAAGGCAAGACCATGGAGTTCAAGGTCATCAAGCTCGACCGCAAGCGCAACAACGTGGTCATGTCCCGCCGTGCCGTGCTCGAAGCCACCGCCGACAAGGATCGTGAAAAGCTCCTGGAGAACCTCCAGGAAGGTACCGTCGTCAAGGGCATCGTCAAGAACATCACCGATTACGGTGCGTTCGTCGACCTGGGCGGCATCGATGGCCTGCTGCACATCACCGACCTGGCCTGGCGCCGCGTCCGTCACCCGAGCGAAGTGCTCAATGTCGGCGACGAAGTCACCGCCAAGATCCTCAAGTTCGACGCCGAGAAGAACCGCGTCTCGCTGGGCATGAAGCAGCTCGGCGACGATCCGTGGGTCGGCATCGCCCGCCGCTACCCGGCCGGCACCCGCCTGTTCGGCAAGGTCACCAATCTGACCGACTACGGTTCGTTCGTTGAAATCGAACAAGGTATCGAAGGTCTGGTGCACGTCTCCGAAATGGACTGGACCAACAAGAACGTCCATCCCTCCAAGGTCGTTTCGCTGGGCGACGAAGTCGAAGTCATGATCCTCGAGATCGACGAAGAGCGTCGCCGCATCTCCCTCGGCATGAAGCAGTGCAAGCCGAACCCGTGTGACGACTTCGCGATGAACCACAAGAAGGGCGACAAGGTCCGTGGCGCCATCAAGTCGATCACCGACTTCGGCATCTTCATCGGCCTGCCCGGCGGTATCGACGGTCTGGTGCATCTGTCCGACCTGTCGTGGAGCGCGACCGGCGAGGAAGCCATGCGCAACTTCAAGAAGGGCGACGAAGTCGAGGCGCTGGTTCTCGGCATCGACGTCGAGAAGGAGCGCATCTCCCTCGGCGTCAAGCAGATGGATGGCGATCCGTACACCAACTTCATCGCTACCCACGAGAAGAACAGCATCGTGCGCGCCACCGTCAAGTCGGTCGACGCCCGTGGTGCCGTGATGGCGCTGGACGGCGAGAACGAAGGGTACCTGCGTGCTTCCGAATTCTCGCGTGATCGTATCGAAGACCTGTCGCAGCACCTCAAGGTGGGCGACGAGATCGACGCCATGATCATCAACGTGGATCGCAAGACCCGTGGCATCAACCTGTCGATCAAGGCCAAGGACAATGCCGAACAGCACGAAGCCATGCAGAAGCTCTCTTCCGAGTCGGCCGCTGCCGCTTCCGGCACGACCAACCTGGGCGCGCTGCTGAAGGCCAAGCTCAACCAGCAAGGCTGACAAGGCACCGCATGACCAAGTCCGAGCTCATCGTCCGGCTGGCGGAACGTTTTCCCCAGCTGGTGACGAAAGATGCTGATTTCGCAGTCAAGATGATCCTCGATGCGATGTCCGAAGCCCTGGTGCGCGGGCACCGGATCGAGATCCGCGGCTTCGGCAGCTTTGCGCTCAACTACCGTCCGCCGCGTACTGGCCGCAACCCCAAGTCGGGGGAGAAGGTCAGTGTGCCGTCCAAGTGGGTTCCCCACTTCAAGGCGGGCAAGGAACTGCGCGAACGGGTCGATCAGTCGATCTGACGCCGGCTTGGGCGCATTGTGGTAGATTCGGGGCAGTGGATTTCACTGCCCCTTTTTATTGATGTCACCGGCTCCGCCGACGACGACATCCCTTGCGGATTTTGATGTCATGACAGCATTGACCTGGGCCATCCGGCTAATCATCTTCTCCTTCCTGCTGGTGTTCGCCATCCGCAATACCCAGTTGACGACCCTGCGCTTCCTTCTCGATTACGCCTGGGAGGCGCCGCTGGTCATCATCCTGCTGGCCTTTTTTGCCGGTGGGGCGCTGCTCGGCGTGTTGTCGGTAATCGGCGTCATCTTCCGCCAGCGCCGCGAAATCGCGCGCCTCAAGCGCGAAGCCGCGAAACCCTCGCTGCCGGTGACCCGCGAGCCGCCGCCGTTGGCATGACCGACCTTTTCGATTACTGGCAACTGCTGCTCATCCCGCTGTTTTTCGGGCTCGGCTGGGCCGCCGCGCGCGTCGATATCCGGCAGGTGGTGCACGAATCGCGCGCCCTGCCGCGCTCGTACTTCCAGGGGCTCAATTTCCTGCTCAACGAGCAGCCGGACAAAGCCATCGACTCCTTCCTCGAAGTGGCCAAGGTCGATTCGCAGACAGTCGAACTGCATTTCGCGTTGGGCAATCTGTTTCGCAGGCGCGGCGAGACCGAGCGCGCCATCCGCATGCACCAGAACCTGATCGATCGTCCCGATCTGAACGAAGGCGTCCGCCTGCATGCACTCTCCGAACTGGGGCAGGATTTTCTCAAGGCCGGTCTTCTGGATCGTGCCGAGGAGATATTCAACAAGCTGGTGGGAACGTCCTTCGAGGACGAGGCCAAACGCAACCTGCTGGAAATCTACCAGGTCGAGAAGGAATGGCAGAAGGCCATCGACCTGGCCCGCGAACTGCCCGATGTGGCGACGCAGCAGCAGGTCGCCGAGTTCTATTGCGAACTGGCCGCCGGCGAGATCATGCGTTCGCGCCCGGACGGCGCCCGGACTTATCTGGAATCAGCGATGCAGCAGAACCGCAAGTGCGTCCGCGGCAGCCTGCTGCAAGGCGACCTGCTTTTGCAGGAAGGCAATCAGGCGGGTGCCATCGAGGCGTGGCAGCGCATTGAGCAACAGGATCCGGCCTATCTGGCGCTGGTCGCGCAGCGCCTCCTCGAAACCTACCGCAAGCTGAACCGGCGCGACGAGGGGG
>DATIUN010000058.1:0-2084 GCA_035466795.1 Azonexus sp.
TAATCTGCAAGGGATACCATGGCAACAACTGCTGGCACCAGAAGCACCGCTGGCAAAACCAGAAACATAACAAAAAAGGCCTTATTTCTCAGGCCCTTGCAATGTTCCGGGTGGTGGTGCGCGGCGAGGGCTTCGAACCCCCGACCCCCGCCGTGTGAAGGCGATGCTCTACCCCTGAGCTAGCCGCGCGAACCAGACTGACTCCAAGCCGCTGTACATGCCGACCGCCGGATGGCGCTGGCAGCTACCGCTTGGAAGGCGCGCATTTAACCACAACCACCGGAGCGGGTCAAACGCGGGTCGGATAGAATACCGGCCTTTGCATCCTTGCTGATCCGCCACCCCATGACGCCCGTTCGCACCCGTTTCGCCCCCAGCCCCACCGGTTACCTGCATATCGGCGGTGCCCGCACCGCCCTCTTCTCCTGGGCATTCGCCCGCCGTCACGGCGGCATCTTCATCCTGCGCGTCGAGGATACCGATGTCGCGCGCTCGACGCCGGAGGCGGTTCAGGCGATTCTCGACGGCATGGCTTGGCTCGGACTGGCGCACGACGAAGGGCCGTTCTACCAGATGCAGCGCATGGAGCGCTACAAGGAAGTGATCCAGCAGATGCTGGCCGCCGGCACCGCCTATCACTGCTACACGTCCCGCGAAGAACTGGATGCGTTGCGCGCCGAGCAGGAGGCGCGCAAGGAAAAGCCGCGCTACGACGGCCGCTGGCGTCCTGAACCGGGCAAGACGCTGCCGACGCCGCCGACCGATGTGCCGCCGGTCGTCCGCTTCCGCAACCCGAAGGACAGCGTCGTGGCCTGGGATGACCAGGTCAAGGGTCGCATCGAGTTCGCCAATAGCGAGCTGGACGACCTGATCATTGCCCGCGCCGACGGCACACCGACCTACAACTTCTGCGTCTGCGTCGACGACTGGGACATGGGCATCACCCACGTCATCCGCGGCGACGACCACGTCAACAACACGCCGCGCCAGATCAACATCCTGCAGGCGCTGGGCGCGGAGGTTCCGCAGTATGCGCACCTGTCGATGATCCTCGGCGACGACGGTGCCAAGCTGTCAAAGCGGCACGGGGCGGTGTCGGTCATGCAGTACGATGACGACGGCTTTCTCCCCGAGGCGGTCATCAATTACCTGGCGCGCCTCGGCTGGTCGCACGGTGACGACGAGGTCTTTTCGCGTCAGCAGTTCGTCGAGTGGTTCGACCTCGACCACATCACCGCCTCGGCTGCCCAGTTCAATACCGAAAAGCTGCTGTGGCTCAACCAGCACTACATGAAGCAGATGCCGGTTGCCGAACTCACCGAGCAGGTCAAGGCGCGCCTCACCGCCCGCGGCGTCGATATCGCAACCGGCCCCGACCTGGAAAAAGCCGTCGCCCTGTACGTCGACCGCAGCAACACGCTGAATGTGCTGGCCGACGAAGTCGAAGTCTTTTATGTCGACGTGGCGCCTTCGGGCGACCTTCTGGCGCAGCACCTTTCAGACGAGGCCCGCCCGGCGCTGGCCGATTTTGCCGCCGGCATCGCCACGGTGGCCTGGGAAGCACCGGCCATCAACGCGCTGATCAAGGACACCGTGACCCGGCATGGGCTCAAGATGCCGAAGCTGGCCATGCCCCTCCGCGTGATACTGACCGGACAGGCTCAGACTCCCTCGGTCGACGCGGTCATCGCGCTGATTGGCCGCGCCCGGGTGCTGGAAAAGCTGGCGGCGCAAAAAAGCTGAAAATTCCCCGGAAGAGGTTTACAAGGACGTATCGAGTCCATATAATGCGCGCTCTTTCACGGCACCGGGGGTATAGCTCAGCTGGGAGAGCGCTTGCATGGCATGCAAGAGGTCAGCGGTTCGATCCCGCTTACCTCCACCAGGCAAACGTGAAAGAACGTTGTTTTGTCCGGGTCCCCATCGTCTAGAGGCCTAGGACACCGCCCTTTCACGGCGGTAACCGGGGTTCGAATCCCCGTGGGGACGCCAAGCTTTCCAGCGCGGAGTGGTAGTTCAGTTGGTTAGAATACCGGCCTGTCACGCCGGGGGTCGCGGGTTCGAGTCCCGTCCACTCCGCCAAC
>DATIUN010000059.1:0-1563 GCA_035466795.1 Azonexus sp.
TGGTCTACCTGCCGCAGGAAAAACATATCGGCATCTCGCAGCGCATCGAGGCCGAGGCCGAGCGCGAGGCGCTGCGCGAAAAGATCACGCGCCTGGTGCCGGCCGACGAGCCCGGCGGCTTCATCGTCCGCACCATGGCCGAGAATGCCAGCGACGAGGAATTCGCCACCGACATCGCCTACCTGCGCAAGATTTGCGCCGACATCCGCGACAAGGCGCGCGTCTGCGCGCCGCCGACCGTTCTCTATCAGGAGCTTTCGCTCGGCCAGCGCGTGCTGCGTGATTTCGTGAATCCGGACATCGCTCGCATCACCATCGATTCCCGCGAAAACTTTCAGCGCCTGACCGGTTTTGCCGAGGAATTCACGCCCGCCGTGCTGCCGCTGCTCGATCACTACACCGGCGAGCGCCCGTTATTTGACCTGCACGGCGTCGAGGAAGAGATCCAGAAGGCCCTGGCGCGCCGCGTCGATCTCAAGTCCGGCGGCTACCTGATCATCGACCAGACCGAGGCGATGACGACTGTCGATGTGAACACCGGCGGCTTCGTCGGTGTGCGCAATTTCGACGATACCATCTTCAAGACCAACCTCGAGGCCGCCGTCACCATCGCCCGCCAACTGCGTCTGCGGAACCTTGGCGGCATCATCATTGTCGATTTCATCGACATGGAAAACGAGGAGCACCGGAGCGCCGTGCTGGAAGAGTTCAACAAGGCCCTGGCCCGCGACTATACGCGGCTGACGGTCAACGGCTTCACCGCGCTGGGTCTGGTCGAGATGACGCGCAAGCGCACCCGCGAATCGCTTGCCCATGTCCTCTGCCAGCCCTGCCCGACCTGCGGCGGGCGCGGTGAGGTCAAGACGGCGCGTACCGTCGCCTACGAAATCCTCCGCGAGCTGCTGCGCGAAGCGCGCCAGTTCAATGCCCGCGAGTACCGCGTGCTGGCAGGACCAGCCGTCGTCGACCTCTTCCTCGACGAAGAGTCCCAGGCGCTGGCCATGCTGTCCGATTTCATCGAAAAGCCCGTCTCGTTGCAATCCGAGCCGAGCTATTCGCCCGAGCAGTACGACATCGTTCTGATGTAGTCACAACAAAGGAGATAACTCATGACCCCCGATTCGGAATTCGAAAGCCTCGTTCCAGCGCAATCCTTCAACCGCCGCAATTTTATCGTGACCAGCCTAGGCGCGGGTTTTGCCCTTGCCGTGCAGCCGGTGATGGCGCAGACGGCAATCAGGACCGATGACACCGGGCTGCTGGCCGGCGAAGTCAAGGTGCCGGTCAAGGATGGCGAAATGGTCGCCTATCGCGCCGTGCCCAAGGAGGCCGTGAAAGCGCCAGTCGTTCTGGTCATTTCCGAAATTTTCGGGGCGCATGAACACATCAGGGATGTCTGCCGCCGTCTCGCCAAGCTCGGCTACTGCGCCATCGCGCCTGAGCTCTTCGCACGCCAGGGCGACCCGCGCCAGATTTCAAGCATTGCGGACATTCTCGCCAAGATCACCAGCAAGACACCGGATGCGCAAGTGATGAGCGACCTCGACGCGACCGTCGCCTGGG
>DATIUN010000060.1:0-6843 GCA_035466795.1 Azonexus sp.
TGTGCTTCACCGCCCGTTGCACGCCGTAGGGCAGGCTGCTCGTCTCGATGGTGCTGGGAGCCATTCTTTTCTGTTGCACCGACTTGATCGCAGGGGGCGGGGGATCGTTCGAGTACACCGCCGCACCGCTCGCGGGGTCGATCCACTTGAAGAGCTCGCCCGCGTGAAGGGAGGGGGTGACGGCGGTGATCAGGACAGCGAGCGTGACCCTCATGGCTGTTCTCCTTCGATGTATTCAGCGACGGCCGATGTCAGCACGTCGCGGGCCAGAGACTCTCGAGGTAGCTTGAGCCCGCGCGGGGCCATCCGATTGCCGGCGCGCTGTTCGACTCAGCCGCCCATGCCGTTGTGCCGCAGCAGCGCGTCGATGGAGGGCGCGCGGCCGCGGAAAGCGACGAACGAGTCGATCGCGGGACGACTGCCGCCGACACCGAGAATCTCGCGGCGGAAGCGCGCGCCGGTTTCAGGGTTGAGCACACCGCCCTCCTCGAAGAGGCTGTAGGCATCGGCAGAAAGCACCTCCGCCCACTTGTAGCTGTAATAGCCGGCCGCATACCCGCCCGCGAAGATGTGCGAGAAGCTGTTCGGAAAGCGGTTGAACTCCGGGGGGAAAATCACCGCCACCCGCTCTCGGACTTCAGCCAGAAGCTCTCTGAGGGAGCGCTCGCCTTCCGGGTCGAAGTCATGGTGCAGGAGGATGTCGAACAGCGCGAACTCCAGTTGACGCAGCGTCTGCAGGCCGCTCTGGAAGTTTTTCGCCGCCAGCATCTTGTCGAACAGGGCGCGCGGCAGCGTGGCACCGTTGTCGACGTGGGCAGTCATGCCTTGCAGCACATCCCATTCCCAGCAATAGTTTTCCATGAACTGGGATGGCAGTTCGACGGCATCCCACTCGACGCCATGGATGCCGGAAACGCCCAGTTCTTCGCCGCGGGTCAGCAGGTGGTGGAGGCCGTGGCCGGTTTCGTGGAACAGCGTGATCACTTCGTCGTGGGTGAAGGTGGCGGGCTTGTCGCCAACCGGGCGGGCGAAATTGCAGTTGAGATAGGCGATCGGCTTCTGGATGCCGCCGATGGTGCGGCGACGGGCGCGGGCCTCGTCCATCCAGGCGCCGCCGCGCTTGGTTTCGCGGGCGTAGAGGTCGAGGTAGAACTGGCCGACCAGATCGCCAGCCGGGGTTTCCAGCCTGTAGAAACGGACGTCTTCATGCCAGACCGGTGCGTCGTCTGCTTTGACCTTGACCTTGAACAGGCTTTCGATGACCTTGAACAGGCCGCCCAGCACCTTGGGCTCGGTGAAGTATTGCTTCACTTCCTGCTCGGAGAAGGCATAGCGCTTCTGCAGCAGCTTCTCGGAAACGTAGCCGGCATCCCACGGCTGGAAGTCGGCGATGCCGACTTCGCCCTTCGCGAAGGCGCGCAGTTGGGCGATGTCCCTGGCGGCAAAGGGCTTGGCCTTGGCTGCCAGTTCGCGCAGGAAGGCGAGAACCTGGGCCGGCGTGTCGGCCATTTTCGGGGCCAGCGAGACTTCGGCGAAGTTGGCATAGCCGAGCATCTTCGCTTCTTCTTGACGCAATTCGAGCATGCGCTGCATGACCGGCGTGTTGTCCCATTCCGGCTTGCTGCTGCCATCGTGGAATTCGGCGGCACGGGTGGCGAAAGCGCGGTACATGCGGGCACGCAGTTCGCGGTCGTCGGCGTATTGCATCACCGGGCCGTAGGAGGGAGCCTGCAGGCTGAAGCGCCAGCCATCAACGCCGGCCTTCTCGGCAGCGCTCCTGGCAGCCTGCCTGATGTCGTCCGGCAGGCCGGCGAGCCGAGCCTCGTCGGTGATGACTTCGGCGAAGGCGTTGGTCGCATCCAGAAGGTTTTCGGCGAACTTGGCCGAAAGTTGTGACAACTCTTCCGAGATGGCCTGGAAGCGCGGCTTCTGGTCTTCCGGAAGCTCGGCGCCGGACAGGCGGAAATCACGGATTTCATTGTCGACGACCTTTTTCTGCTCGCGGGTCAGCATCGCATATTCGTGGCTGTCGCGCAGTGCCTTGTACTTCTCGAACAGTTTCAGGTTCTGGCCGAGTTCGGCATAGAAGCGTGAAACCTCCGGCAGCATTTCGTTGTAGGCCTCGCGCCAGGCCGGCACGTCATTGACCGAATGCAGGTGGCCGACGATGCCCCAGGCGCGGCCGAAGGGTTCCAGGCCATCGGCCAAGGCGCCGGCGAAATCCTTCCAGGTGGAGGGTGTGGCTTCTTCGGTGAGACGGGTAATCAGCTCGCGTCCGGCGGCCAACAGCGATTCAACGGCCGGTTTGACATGTCCGGGTTGAACGAGGTCGAAGCGCGGCAGGTTTGAGAAATCGAGAAGGGGATTGGTGGCGTTCATTTTTTCAGGCGAGAAAAACGGGCGGCATCAGCGCCCGTGGGGTTGGCTGGCTTGTTCATTCCACAAGGTCGCGATAGGCATGCCAGGAAGCATGGCCAAGAACGGGCATGATGACAACCAGCCCGAAGAGCAGTGTGGCAAACCCGAGCAGTGTCAGCACGACGATCGTTGCTCCCCAGATCAGCAGCGTCATGGTGTTGGCGGCGAAGGCCTTCACGCTGGCGAGAATCGCCGTGACGAAGTTGGCGTTGCGGTCGACCATCAGCGGTACCGTGATGATGCTGAACGCATAGGTAACGAGGGCCAGCACGCCGCCGAGGACGAACCAGAGAACCAGAAAAACCGTATTGTCGCTGTTAGTGACGGCTTCGGAAATAAACTGCTTGACGTTGACGCCGTGTGTGCCGCCGAGCAAACCGAAGCCGATCGCCGAGGCGCGTTCCCAGATCAGCGTGATCGCGCCCAGTGCCAGGCCGAACAGCGCAATCGACCGGCCGTTGCCGCGAAAGGCCTGAAGTGAATCGATGAAGGTGGGGCGGGTTCCCGCCGCATGCTGGCGGCTCAATTCATACAGACCGACAGCGAGCAGCGGGGCGAGCAGAAAAAATCCGGAGAGCGCCGCGGTGAACAGGTGCGGGCGGCCGAGACTGGCAAGGAGGATGAGGTCGCCGCCGATCCCGAACAATAGGCCATAGGCCAGGCTGGGGATCGGATTGGCTGCGACATCACGCCAGCCGGCATGCAGCCAGGAAGCAATCCGCCCTGCCTGAACGCGGCGGACGTTGGGTGTTGCGGTCGGCTGGCTGGCCGGGTCAGACGAGGTATTCAAGGAAGAGCCCTCCCAATTTATTGTCTTCGTTCGACCGCGTCCGGCTGGTCAGGTTCGCGACGATGGCCTACAAGCTGCGGCCGGTCAGCCGCTCGCAGGCTTCGATGTACTTGGCGCTGGTGCGGGCAATGACTTCGGCCGGCAGTGTGGGGCCGGGCGCCTTCTTGCCCCAGTCCAGGGTTTCCAGGTAATCGCGCACGTACTGCTTATCGTAGGACGGCGGATTGCTGCCCTCCCGGTACTGGTCGGCCGGCCAGAAACGGGAAGAATCGGGGGTCAGTGCCTCGTCGATCAGGTGCAGCGTGCCGGCGGCGTCGATGCCGAATTCGAACTTGGTGTCGGCGATGATGATGCCGCATGTCGCCGCGTAGATTGCCGCTTCTTCATACAGACGGATGGCGGCGTCGCGGGCTTCGGCGCAGAGTTGGGCGCCGTTCTTGCCGGTGCCCTTGAGCGCGTCGGCCAGGGTGGCGTTGCAGTTGGCGGCCGCCTGTTCGTAGGAGACATTCTCGTCGTGGTCGCCGACTTCGGCCTTGGTCGCCGGGGTGAAGATCGGGTGTGGCAGTTTGGCTGCCATCTTGAGACCGGCCGGCAGCGGAATGCCGCAGATGGCGCCGGTTTCCTGATAGTCCTTCCAGCCCGAGCCGATCACATAGCCGCGCACGACGGCTTCGATCGGCAGCGGCTTGAGGCGTTTGACGACGACGGCGCGACCGCGCACCTGGTCGCGCTCGTTGTCGGCAACGACGGATTCGGGATCAACGCCGGTCAGCTGGTTGGGCACGATGTGGCCGAGCTTCTCGAACCAGAAATTGGCGACGGCTTGCAGCACTTCGCCCTTGCGCGGAATCGGGTCGGGCAGGATGACGTCGAAGGCCGACAGGCGATCGGTGGTGACGATCAGCAGCTTGTCGGCGTCTACCGTGTAAATATCGCGAACCTTGCCCCTGGAGAGCAGCGGCAGGCTGGTGATCGAGGACTGGAAGAGGGGTGCGGTCACGGTGATGTTCCCGAAGGCAAAACGCGAATTATAAATTAGTGCGCGGCTTCGCCCTCTTCGGCAGCGAGTTTCTTGCGCATGCGGCGCGTGCCCCAGGCGACGACCCAGGCAATGATCGGGATCGAGATCGCGGTGATCACGTCGGTGTTCAGGTGATGCAGATCCTTGCTGCCCTTGGCGAGGTATTGCACCAGTTGCGAGCCGTAGTAGGTGATGACGACGACCGAGAGCCCCTCCACCGTTTCCTGGAGGCGCAATTGAAGCCTGGCGCGGCGGTTCATCTGCGAGAGGAGTTCCTGATTCTGACGTTCCAGTTCGATGTCGACGCGGGTCCGCAGCAATTGACTGTTGCGTGCAACGCGGCCGGAAAGGTCATCTTGGCGGCGACTCATCGCGGCGCAGGTGTTCATCGCCGGTAGCAGACGGCGTTGCATGAATTCGTCAACGGTTGACAGGCCGGAGATCCGGCTTTCCCGGAGTTCCTCGATACGTTGCCTGACAAGGCCGTGATAGGCGCTGGAGGCGCCAAAGCGGAAGGTCGTCCGGGCCACCGAGTGTTCGACTTCGGCGGCCAGTTTGGACAGGCTGGCCAGGATATTTCGCTCGTCATCCGGCGACTTGGCTTGGCCGATTTGGTCCATCAGTTCCGCTAACCCCGTTTCGGCAGTGTGAAGCCAGCGGCCGACTTCCTTGGCGACCGGCAGGCCGAGAAGCGCCATCATGCGGTAGGTTTCGATCTCGACCAGGCGTTGTATCGTTCGCCCTGCCTGGCGCTCCGTCAGCGCAACGTCGAGGACCAGGAAGCGCGAGAAGCCGTTGTCGATCTTGAAGTCGGCGAATATCCAGGCGGCCCCGTCGGAAACCTTCGAACCGACCATCTGGCGGCCGCTCGCCGATCGTTCGCTGAGCACGGACTCCGGCTTTATCTCTTCTGCTGAGCGCATCTCGACATGAGTGGCGACCATTAACATGCCGGGTATGGCGGCGAGCCAATCGGGGAGAACCGCATCGAATGCGGTGGTGTCCGCGTGCAATGGCTCGCCGGCGACCAATGGCCGAAAAAAGGTGTAGCTCGAGAATTCGGTATGCAGTTCCCAGCGCATCCGGAAACTGCAGGCGTCGACCATGAGGTGCGTGTCGGAACGCTCAATCGAATTGCAGACCATGCCCTGGCAGAGGCGTGTCAGGTTTTCGCGCTCCTCTTCGCTGGTCGTTTCCGAGTTCTTGAAAACCAAATGCGAGACCAGCACCGGTCCGACAACCGGCAACGGCGGGCGGGCGTGGAATTCGTTGTTGAGCCGCTGGCGCAGCGGATGTTCTTTGAGTTCGGCGAATTGAAGTCGGGGGTTCATCAATGGTTGGGGGCAGAGAGCGATAAGGCTAGCGGCGCTTGCCGGAAGGTTTTGTGCCGGCATTGTCGGCGCTGCGACCGCCACCGTCACCGTGCAGGAATTCGCTGTAATCGCGGGCCAGATTCAGGGCGGTATGTTCCATCAGGAACTGGCGGAACTGCTGTCCGGCCGGTAGCAGTCGCTTGCTGTTCATGTGTACCACATACCACTTGCGTTCGAGGGGCGTGCCGACAACGTCGAGGATGCGGATGTCGCCGGTTTTCAGTTCGAGCGGCAGGGTATGCATCGAGAGCAGGCTGATTCCCATGCCGGCCATCACGGCCTGCTTGATTGTTTCGTTGCTGCCCAGGCTGATCGAGCGTGCCGGCTGGAACAGGTGATTCTTGAACATTTCCTCTGCCACGCGGCGCGAACCTGAACCTTCCTCGCGCAACAGGAAGGTTTCGTCGCGCAGTTCATGCAGGTCGAAGCGCCGGGCATCACGCAGGGGATGTTCGGCCGGACCGATAACGACATAGGGGTGGCTGGCCAGGGGATCGGCGCGGGCGTCGATCTCGACCGGCGTGCGCCCCATGACCGCCAGGTCGATGGTGTTGTCCTGCAACTTTTGCAGCAGGGTTTCGCGGTTGCCTACGGTGAAATTCACTTCAACGCCAGGATGTTCCTGCGAAAACTGGGCGAGGAGCTTGGGCATGAAGTACTTGGCGGTGCTGACCAAGCCGACCGAAATATGTCCGATCTCGGCGCCAAGCAGGGCGTGCAGGTTGCTTTCTGCATCCTTGATCTCGCCGAGGATGCGCAGGGCATGGTGGACCAGCATTTCCCCGGCATCGGTCAGGGTCACGCCGCGACCGATGCGCTCGAACAAAGGGAGACCGATGTTGTCCTCAAGTTGCCGCAATTGCATGGAAACGGCGGGCGGACTCAAGTACAGTTCCTCCGCAGCGCGCGCGTCGCTGAGATTACGCGCCGCGACGACGAAGATTTGCAACTGGCGCAGGGTGAGGGTCCGGACAAAATTCATTGTTAGCGATTGCGTAACCGGCGCCTTGCTGGGTTAATAAGGGGTTTAACTCTAGGGGGCCGGTCAGGCGCTGTCAACGATAGGCAACCCTTAACGGGACGGACGCGTCGGGTTTCAACGGGTCAGGCTGAGATAGAGCAGGGGCAGTTGCTCGGGCAGACGCTCGATGCGGTCCAGCACCTGCCAGCGGCTGCCAAAAATGTCGCCAACGTATTCATCGGCCTTGGGGTCGAGGCTCATGCAGAAGGTGGTGATGCCT
>DATIUN010000061.1:0-7909 GCA_035466795.1 Azonexus sp.
CGTCGAGCAGCAGCGGGTGGCGGCTGAGGTAATCGGTAGCCCACGACGAGGCGCAGACCATGTCGGCGACGCGGCGCAGCGCCATCGGATATTGCTGCAGCAGCGCCAGATAGGCACCCCTCCGGCTGATGCTTTCGATGAAGTTCAGGCCGCGCGCCAGCGTTGTGTCAGGGTTGCCGGTGGCGCCAGCGGCCTCGATCAGGCGCGGGCCGATGGCATCGAGGCGCAAGCGGTTGGTGGTCGGCAGTTGCAGATAGCGGTTCGACGAACGCAACTCGGCAAGACGGGTGATGGCTTCCCGTGGCTGCCGGTAACCGAATTCGCCGAACGCTTCAACGGCTGCGTCGTCGTCGAGCTGGCCCATCCACAGGCCGGTCAGCGGATGCTCGCCGGCCTCCGGGTCGGAAAAGATCTGCTCGAAATGGCGGCTGACTTTCTCGCGATGCGCGTTGAGTGCGCAGAGCATGGCCGGCCAGTCGGCAAACCCCATGCTGCGGGCGGTGCTCGCCTGGTCGGCCGGGCTTGCCGGCAGCATGTGCGTCTGCTTGTCCTCGATGTATTGCAGGCGGTGTTCGAGACGGCGCAGGAAAATGTAGGCCTCGCGCAATTCGTCTTCGGTTTCGCCCTGGATCAGCCGGCGCTCGGCCAGCAACTTGAGGACCGAAAGCGTCGGGCGAATCTGCAGCGCCGGGTCGCGTCCACCACGAATGAGCTGGAAAACCTGGGCGATGAACTCGATTTCGCGGATACCGCCGGGGCCGAGCTTGACATGGTCTGCCATGTCCTTGCGCGCTACTTCGCGGCGAATCTGCGCGTGCAGGTCGCGCATCGCGTTGATGGCGCCGAAGTCGAGATACTTGCGGAAGACGAAGGGGCGGGCGATCTTCTGCATTGCCGTCACCCACTCCGGCTGCAGGTTGGCTCCCTCGTTCATGGTGCGCCCCTTGATCCACGCGTAGCGCTCCCATTCGCGGCCCTGGGTAATGAAATAGTTTTCGAGTGCGTCGAGCGAACAGACCAGCGGACCCGAGTCACCGTTCGGGCGCAGGCGCATGTCGACGCGGAAAACCTGGCCGTCGGCGGTCAGGTCGCCGAGTGCCGAAATCACGCGCTTGCCGAGGCGGGTGAAAAAATCGTAGTTTTCGATGCTCTTCGGCCCGGCAGTATCGCCTTCCTCGGGGTAGACGAAGATGTAATCGACGTCGGACGAGACATTCAGCTCGCGTCCACCGAGCTTGCCCATGCCGATGATCAGCAGGCGCTGCGGGCGGCCGGCCTTGTCGAGCGGTTCGCCGTAAGTGGCGGCGAGCTGGCGGTGGTGATGATCGAGCGCGAAATTGGTGGTGAAGTCGGCCAGCATGGTCATGCTTTCGACAACTTCGGCGAGTGGCGCCAGGCCGCACAGGTCGCGCAGCGTGATGTGCGCCATGGCTTGCTGGCGCAGGCGGCGCAACTGTGTCTTGAGGGTGTCGTCGTCGGCGGCCGCAGGTTCCATGGCCGCGCGCAGCTGTTCGGAGGAAAGCGGTGCCGACCACGCAGCCGCCAGACCGGGGATCAGCGCCGGGCGCGAGGCCAGCAGGTTGGCCAGGAAGCGGCTGTGCCGAAGGGCGTCCTGCCAGTGCGGATCGGGGGAGTTGTCCATGATTGCTCGGTCGGCGGTCAGGCCGAAAAGTATAGAATGCAGTTTTTCGACGAATCGTTAATTGTAGTGATCTATCCCTCTCCCTGGCAAAGCGCTTCGCTCCGTGTCTGATACGGAAACCCGCCGCACGCTGCGCCGGACGCTCTACCATCGCCTCCACTGGTTGTGGCCGGTGGTCTATTCATCCCCGCTGCACATTGCGCTGGTTGTGGCCTGGCGGCTGGCGCTCGCCGCCTGGCTGCTTTTTGCGCTGCTGGTCCTCGGCTTGCGTTTTTTTGTTCTGCCCAATGTCGGCGTCTATCACGGACAGATCGAGCAGGCGGTCAGTCAGGCCATTGGTCAGCCGGTGACGATCGGCAACGTCGAGGCGCGCTGGCAGGGCATCAATCCGGATCTGGTGTTCGACACCGTGGTAATCGCCGATCGTCAGGGCGCCCCCGCCTTTTCGCTGGAACAGGTGGAAGCCGTCCTTTCCTGGAGCAGCCTGTGGCGCGGAAAGATCACGCTCGCCTTGCTCGCCTTCGAGCGCCCGATCCTCCATGCCCGCCGCGAAACCAACGGCCGCATCACGGTGGCGGGCGTCGACACCGAAGGCGAGAGCGATCCCGGATTCGCCCAATGGGTGCTCGACCAGAAACGCATCCGCATCCGAAATGCGACCGTTCTCTGGGAAGACCGCCTGCGCGGCGCGCCGCCTTTGGTACTCGAGGATCTGCAGTTCGGGCTCGACAACGCGGGACGTCACCATCGCTTTGGCCTCTCCGCGGCGCCCCCGTCCGAACTGGCGGCGCGCATCGACGTCCGTGGCGAAATCATCGGCGATCTTGGCGAAGCGCTCGAACACTTGTCGGGACGGATTTTCGTCGAGCTGGCCTATGCCGATCTCGCCGGCTGGGGAGCCTGGGTCGACTACCCGATCTATCTGCCGCGCGGGCATGGCGCCGTGCGCCTGTGGGGCGACCTGGCCGAGGGTCAGGGCCGGGTGACCGCCGATCTGGCGCTCGAGGATCTGCGCGTCCGCCTTGGGCGCAAGGTCCCGGAGCTCGACCTGAACAGCTTGCGCGGTCGTCTGGAAGGGCGCTACAAGGAAAGCGACTGGGCGCTGTCGGGGAGCAAGGTGGAGCTTCTGGTAGCGGATGGTACCCAAGTCGCGCCGACCGATTTTCAGGCGGCATGGAAGCAGGATGACCGGAGCGGCCGGATCAACGGTTCCGCCGGGGCCAGCTTTCTCGATTTCTCCATACTCCGCAAACTGGCCGCCTATTTGCCGCTCGATCCGCGCAGCCGCGAACTGCTCGAGCAGTACCGGCCCGAGGGCAAGGTATCCGAATTGCGAGCCAGCTGGAGCAGGCTGGGCGATGTTCTCGAGCGCTACGCGCTCAAGGCCAACTTCAGCGATCTCGGCTTGCTCGCCGGCGGCTATTTTCCGGGGGCGAAAGGCCTTTCAGGGATGCTCGAGTTCAGCGAAAAGGGCGGTTCGCTCTCGCTCGATGCCGCACACTCGGGCATTTCTTTGCCGGCGGTGTTCCCGGAGCCGGATATTGCGTTCGATCAGTTGCGTGCGCGGGCCAGCTGGAAGGTGAGCGGTGCGGCCGTGGATGTCAAGCTGGAGCGCCTGCAGTTCGAGGGCGCCGATGCGGCCGGGGCAGCAAGCGGCAGTTATCGTTACACGGGCGAGGGGCCGGGCGTGATCGACCTTGCGGCAAGTATTTCGCGGGCCGATGGACGCGCCGTTTGGCGCTACCTGCCGCACGCCGTGAGTGCCGATGCGCGCGATTGGGTACGTAACGGCATCGTTGCCGGCCACGCCCATGACGGCAAGCTGGTGCTCAAGGGAAATCTCGCGGATTTTCCGTTCCGCGATGCGGGCAAGGGAAAGTTCCTGGTTACGGCCAAGGCGACCGGCGCCAAGGTCGACTACGTGCCAGGCTGGCCGGTCATCGAGCAGATCGATGGTGACATGAGCTTTGGCGCCGGCATGCGCATCGTCTCGGACAAGGCGAGCATCCTGGGTGCCAGGCTTTCGGGTGTCGTCGTCGAGATTCCCGACTTTGAAGCAAAGGAGGAAATGCTGCTCGTGCGCGGCGTGGCCAGCGGGCCGACCGGGGAGTTTCTGCGGTTCATCGAACAGACACCGATCAGCGAAAAAATCGACGGCTTCACGAAAGGCATGACCGCCTCCGGCAACGGCAAGCTCGACCTGGCGCTCGACATCCCGCTGCAACGCCCGCTGGAAACCAGCTTGCGTGGCGACTATCACATTCAGAACAACCAGATTCAGCTATTTGCCGGCATGCCGGCGATGACGCAGGTGAACGGCAAGCTGGCGCTGACCGAGGCCAGCATTTTGGCGCCGGAGATCAGAGGCCGGGCGTTTGGCGGGCCGTTCAAGGTCAACATCAAGAGTCTCGACGACCGTGTCACCGTCCGCGCCGGCGGAACGGCGAATGTGGTTGAACTGGCCCAGCAGTTCGGCGTGCCAGCCAGCGACCGTCTGGCCGGCAGCGCGGCGTGGACGTCGGGCATCAATATCTACCGGCGCAAAACTGATTTCGTTATCGAATCGGATCTGGTCGGTGTCAGTTCGCGCCTGCCCGAGCCGCTGGCCAAGAATGCCACCGCCCCGATGGCGCTGCGCATCGAGCGCACTTTCGGCGAGGCCGGCCGTCAGCAGTTCGCGGCAACGCTGGCGAATGTCGCGCAGGGCATCTTCATCAAGCACGAAGAAAAGCTCGAGCGTGCCGTGCTGGCCATCGGCGAAGGTGACGCACGTTTGCCGGACAAGGGCGTCGCCGTGCGCATCGCATTGCCGCATCTCGATGCCGATGCGTGGCGCGAGACGCTGGAGGGAAATGGCGCCGGCGACCGGAATGGCGCGAGGGTGCCGGTGGTCGATCTGCTGTCGGTCAAGACGCCTTCGCTGCGTTTTCTCGGCCGTGACTTCACGCAGGTGGAGGCGGAGTTGCGCCCGCGCGATGCGGGCTGGCAGATTGCCATCAACATGCGGGAAGCGGCCGGTGACCTGTTCTGGCGGCAGACCGGCGAAGGCTCGCTGGAGGGGCGCCTGCGGCGCTTGGTATTGCACCCGGCTGCCGAAACCGCCGGGGCCAATCCGACGTTGATTAACAGCCTGCCCGCGCTGAACATCACGGTGGACGATTTCCGCCTCGGCGAGCGCGCGCTCGGTCGGCTTGAACTCAGGGCGCGCAACGAAAATGGCGCCTGGCAACTGGAAACCCTGGGTATCACGAATCCGGATGGCTCCTTGGATGGCAAGGCGCTGTGGGTCAATACGGCGGGGCGCAATCACACCCGCCTGGATTTCGAGCTCAAGGCCAGCGATGTCGGCAAGTTGCTCACGCGACTGGGCTATGTCGATGCCGTCCGGCGCGGTACCGCAACCTTGGCGGGTGACATGCGCTGGGATGGTCCGCTGACCGCCATTCACTACCCGTCGCTCACCGGGCAGATGACGGTGAATGCCGAAAACGGCCAGTTCAACCGGCTGGAACCGGGTGTCGGCAGGCTGCTGGGACTGATCTCGCTGCAATCGCTGCCGCGCCGGCTGACCCTCGATTTTCGCGACTTTTTCAGTGAAGGCATGGCTTTCGACAGGATCTCCGGCAAGACGATCGTGACCTCGGGAGTCATGCGAACGGTGGAGCCGCTGCGCATCAACAGCCCGGCGGCGCAGATCGAGATTCAGGGCGAGGCCGACCTGAAGAACGAAACGCAGGATCTGCTGGTGCTGGTGCGCCCACAGGTCAGCTCGGTTGCCGCGATCGGCGCCGCGACACTGATCAATCCGATCGCCGGCGCGGCGGCGTTGGTGGCCAGTACGGTCCTGCAGAATCCGCTCGGCCGGCTGTTCAGCTATCGCTATCATATCTCCGGCAGCTGGGCCGACCCCCAGGTCGAAAAGGTCGGCCAGTCGCTTGAAGAACCAGCGCCGCGACCCAGCGAAGGACTCAGACCATGACCAAACAGAATTGCCGCATGGCCGCCATCCAGATGGTGTCCGGGCCGCGTGTCGCCGACAACCTGCAGGTTGCCGGTCGCCTGATCGAGGATGCCGTGGTGCAGGGCGCAGAACTGCTTGCCCTGCCCGAGTATTTTCCCGTCATCGGCGCCACCGACGCCGACCGCGTGCGGGCGCGCGAGGATTTCGGCCACGGGCCGATCCAGGACTGGCTGGCTGCCACCGCGCAACGCCATGGCATCTGGCTTTTTGCCGGTTCCATCCCGTTGACCGCAACAAGCTCCGACAAGATGCGCAATTCGACGCTGGTTTTCAATCCGGCGGGCGATTGTGTCGAACGTTACGACAAGGTGCACCTGTTCGGTTTCCGGAAAGGCGAAGAGTCCTACGATGAGGCTAGCTTCATCGAGCCCGGCAGCCAGCTTGTCTCGGTGGAAACCCCCTTCGGTACGGTCGCGCTGTCGATCTGTTACGACCTGCGGTTCCCCGAGCTGTACCGGGCGCTCGGCACCGTGGACCTGATCCTGGTGCCGGCTGCCTTCACCGACACCACCGGCCGGGCGCATTGGGAAATCCTGCTGCGTGCCCGCGCCATCGAGAACCAATGCTATCTGCTCGCGGTCGGACAGGGCGGACGGCATGAGAACGGCCGGCTGACGCACGGCAACAGCATGATCGTAGACCCCTGGGGCGAAATCCTCGACCGCAAGATGAAAGGGCCGGGGGTCGTCATCGCCAACCTCGACCACGCCCGCATCGCCGAAATCCGCGAGAGCCTGCCGGCCCTCGCCCATCGCATTCTCTGACGGAGTTTCAATGAATCCAGATAGCGCCCTGGCGCAAGCCGAATCCCTGCTGCTGTCACCCTTCTCGCTGAGCGAGGGCGACCTGTCGCGCACCTTCGGCCAGATCCTGACGCATCAGGTCGACTATGCCGACCTGTATTTCCAGTATTCCCGTTCCGAGGCTTGGAGTCTCGACGAGGGTATCGTCAAGTCCGGCAGCTTCAACATCGACCAGGGCGTCGGCGTGCGCGCCCTGTCCGGCGAGAAGACGGCCTTCGCCTATTCCGACGACATCAGTCCGCGGGCGCTCGGCGATGCCGCCAATGCCGTGCGGGCGATTGCCGCTGCCGGGCAGAGCGGCATTTTGCCCGCTTTTTCGGCGTCGACCGCAACCAGGTCGCTGTATGTCCCGCATGATCCCATCGCGTCGCTGCCGGCCGCGGCTAAGGTCAAATTGCTCGAACGTCTCGAGGCTTTCGCGCGCGCCATCGATCCGCGCGTGATCCAGGTCATGGCCTCGCTGGCCGGCGAATACGAGGTGATCCTGGTGGCCGGTTCGGATGGCCGGCTGGCCGCCGACATCCGGCCGCTGGTCCGCTGCTCGATTTCCGTCATCGTCGAGGAAGACGGCAAGCGGGAACAGGGTGCTGCGGGTGGTGGCGGACGCTTCGATTTCGCCTATTTCGATGACGAAGTGCTGCAGCGCTACGCGCAGGAGGCGGTCCATCAGGCGCTCACCAACCTGCACGCCGACCCGGCGCCAGCCGGGCAGATGACCGTCGTCCTCGGTTCCGGCTGGCCGGGCATCCTGCTGCATGAAGCGGTCGGCCACGGCCTCGAAGGTGACTTCAACCGCAAGGGCAGTTCCACCTTCAGCGGTCGCATCGGCCAACAGGTGGCCGCCAGAGGGGTCACCGTCATCGACGATGGCACCATCGTGGACCGCCGCGGCTCGCTGAACATCGACGACGAGGGCAACCCGACGCAGCGCACCGTGCTGATCGAGGACGGCATCCTCAAGGGCTACATGCAGGACAGCCTGAACGCCCGCCTGATGGGCGTGCCGGTGACGGGTAACGGGCGCCGCGAGTCCTTCGCCCACCTGCCGCTGCCGCGCATGACCAACACCATGATGCTGGCCGGCGAGCATGATCCGCAGGAGATCATCGCCTCGGTCAAGAAAGGCATCTACGCCGCCAATTTTGGCGGCGGCCAGGTCGATATCACCAGCGGCAAGTTCGTCTTCTCGATGAGCGAGGCCTACCTGATCGAGGACGGCAAGGTGACGCGGCCGATCAAGGGGGCGACACTGATCGGCAACGGCCCGGACGCGATGACCCGCGTCTCGATGATCGGCAACGACCTCAAGCTCGACCCCGGTGTCGGCACCTGCGGCAAGGACGGGCAGAGCGTGCCGGTCGGGGTCGGCCAGCCGACGCTGAAGATCGACGGACTGACCGTTGGCGGCACCGCCGGATCCTGACGCGCCGCAGGCGGCGGAGG
>DATIUN010000062.1:0-2503 GCA_035466795.1 Azonexus sp.
AGCGCGAAGACAAGCAGGAACAGCAACTGTCGGCCGATGCGTTGCCAGTCCATCAACACGGCGGCCAGCACGCCCCAGATGGCGATGTCGTCGAGGCTGGCGTAGCGCAGGATGCGCTGACCCAGCGGCGCACGCAGGATCGCCAGTTTCTCCATCAGCAGGATCAGGATCGGCAGCGCGGTGACCGCGCAGGCCATGCCGACCCCAAGCACGAACTGCCAGGACATCGCTTTCGGTCCCATCCAGCCCTCGTCGAGCAGCAGTACGGCGGCTGCGATGCAGCCGAACAGCAGCGGCGTGCCGAGCGCCAGGCCAGCGGTGATCGAGCTTTCCCGGCGATATGCCCAGGTTTTTTTGAGGTCCAGTTCGACACCGGCAATCATCACGAACAACATGACTGCCCACCAAGCAATGCCGTTCAGCGACTGGACTACGGCCGGCGTGAAGACAAAGACGTAGTAATCCGGAAAAAAGCGGCCGAGAATGCCCGGCCCAAGCAGGATGCCGGTGATGATCTGGACGACGACCAGAGGTGCGTAATAGTCGGTTCTGCCCAGGCGCCAGATCAGATAGGGAACGGTAAAAATGATCGTCATCGCGATCAGGAAGATTTCGGTGGTATTCATCGCAAAAAACTCATGCCTGCGGTCGACGGCAAAAAATGGCTGAAAATGCTCAGGGCTTGCGTCCGAGGTATTCGCGGAAGATACCGAAGGTCACCGAGCATTCAACGTCGACGAAGCCGCTCCGGCGCATGGCGTCCAATATGCGCTCCGGCTCGACGGCCAAGTCGATGGTCTCGCCGTAATACTCCCAGAGCAGCTTGACGTTGGCCTGACCACGTGTAAGACGAGCCAGGAAGGGCACGACGCCGCGAATATAGGCACGCAGCGCCAGCTGGCCGAGGCGGCTTTCCGGGCGGCTGATCTCCATGATGCAGGCGCGGCCGCCGGGGCGCAGGACACGGAGATATTCGCCGAAGGCCTGGTCGAGGTCGCCGACGTGGCGCAGGGCATAGCCCATGGAAACGAAATCGACATGATTGTCGGGTAGTGGAATCGACTCGGCGTAGGCTTCGATGGTTTCGACATTGAGCTTCTTGCGCAACTCGGCCAGCATGCCCGGTGACGGGTCAAGGGCCAGCAGGCGCCCGGAAGGCCCGATCAGGCGCTGGCCTTCGGCAGCTACCAGACCGGTGCCGGCGGCGACGTCGAGCAGCGTCATTCCAGCCTGCAAGCCGTTGCGGCGCAGCACATCCCGCCGGTACCAGGCGCCGCTGCCCAGCGCCGTGATCCGTTCGGCCCGGTCATAGCCGCTGGCCGCCTGATCGAACATGGCGCGGGTAACGGCGCGGCGTTGTTCCTCGCCCGTGAAATAGGGTTGCAGGCGCCGGTCGGTCTTGAGGGCAGGGGTTCGCGAAGCAGGGGAGGTCATGTCTCGAACAGTGCCTTCAGGTCGTGGATTGCAGGCGACGCCAGGCAAGTACCGGCAAGCGGCGCAGGAAACCGAGGAAAAGCCGGGTATGCATCCAGGTCAACAGGGTGTTGTCGCGCAGGTAACGGAAATGCGAGACACCACCTTCGTCGGCCCGGAAATAGCGCACCGGCGCTTCAAGGTTGAGCGGTCGCACACCGGCCCAGCAGAGGCGGACGACCGCCTCCGGGTCGAAATCGAAGCGGCGCATCCAGCGGTTGGCGCGCATGATCCCGATCAGCGGGGCGATCGGATAGACGCGGAAACCGTACAGCGAATCGCCGATGCCCATCCACAGGGTTTCCAGGTTGGCCCAGCCATTCGACACCTTGCGCCCGTTGACGCGAAGCGCCGGGGCGTCGTCGTCGAATACCGGTTTGCCGAGCACCATGGCCTCGGGCCTGGCCTGCGAGGCATGCATGAAGGCGGGGATCAGGTCGGCCGGATGCTGGCCGTCCGAATCCATGGTCAGCGCGTGGGTAAAGCCTGCCGCGGCCGCCCTGCTGATGCCTTCCAGGACCGCCGCGCCCTTGCCGCGGTTTTCCGGCAGCACCAGCACGCTTAGTCCGGGGTCGCCAGCGGCAAGCGTCAGCAGGACTTCGGCGCTGCCATCCGTGCTGCCATCGACGACGACCCAGACCGGATTCCATTGCCGGCGCGCGGCCAGAACGGTCTCCGCCACCGTGGCCCCAGGGTTGTAGCTGGGAATCAGGACGAGGTGGGTGGTCGACGGGCTGCTCATGAATGGTGGGGTCGGTTTGCCACCCGCGGGGACTTCACGTGAGGCGCGGTGGACGCTTCCGGGGAGGCCAATTGCGAGCGGAAGTATTCTTCAAGCGTGGTGGTAAATGCCGATACGTCCAGCGGTGCGGGAAGGCGTTCTCCCGGACGGACGCAGAAACGCAGGGGCAATTCCGGACTTTTGAAGAGTGGCCATTGCTTGCCGAGATACGGCGAGCTGAACTCGATGCATAGCGCCTGAACGGGGGTGCCGCTCCGTTTGGCAATCAATCAGGCGGTCGGCAGGCAT
>DATIUN010000063.1:0-3724 GCA_035466795.1 Azonexus sp.
TGCCGACCACCAACCGCTTGCGCCTCGATGCCATCGGCCCGCGCCTGATCGAGGCCGCTGGCGCCACCGGCAACCCTGACACTACGCTGGCGCGCGGACTGAACTTCATCGAAACCATCAGCCGCCGTGGCGCCTATCTGGCGCTTCTGCAGCAATATCCGATGGCGCTGCGCCGCGTCGCCGACATGGTCAGCGCCTCGTCGTGGGCTACCGACTACCTTGGCCGCCACCCGCTGCTGCTCGACGAACTGCTCGACCCGCGCCTCTATGACATCGCCACCGACTGGGCGAAATTCCGCGAGGAACTCCGGCGCAGCCTGGCCGACCATGCCGGCGATACCGAACGCGAAATGGACATCCTGCGCGAAATGCACCACGCGCAGATTTTCCGCCTGCTGGCCCAGGACCTGGCCGGACTGCAGACCATCGAGACACTGTCCGACCACCTCGCCGAGCTGGCCGACATCATCGTTCAGGAAACGCTCCCCTTGTGCTGGGGAACGATCAGGAAGCAGCATTGCGCGACGCCGAAATTCGCGGTCATCGGCTACGGCAAGCTGGGCGGCAAGGAACTCGGCTACGTCTCTGACCTCGATCTGGTTTACCTCTACGACGACCCTGACCCCGATGCCGAAGAAAACTACGCCCGCCTCGGCCAGCGCCTGAACACCTGGCTGTCGAGCCAGACCTCGGCCGGCATCCTGTTCGAGACCGACCTGCGCCTGCGTCCGAACGGGGATTCAGGCCTGCTCGCCGTGTCGGTCGATTCGTTCCGCGACTACCAGCTCGACAAGGCCTGGGTCTGGGAGCATCAGGCGCTGACCCGCGCCCGCTTTTGCGCCGGCGACCCTGCCGTCGGCGCCCGTTTCGAGGCGATCCGCTGCGAAATTCTCTGCCAGCAGCGCGATCCGGTGAAGCTGAAGGAAGAAGTCGTCGCCATGCGCCAGAAGATGTATGACGCACACGCCTCGAAAAGCCAGACCATGTTCGATCTGAAGCACGACGCCGGCGGCATCATCGACGTCGAATTCATCGTCCAGTATCTGGTTCTCGGCCACGCCCATCAGCACCGCCAGCTGACCGGCAACCTCGGCAACATCGCGTTGCTCAGGATCGCGTCCGAACTCGGGCTGATACCGGGCGACCTGGCCGAAGCGGCCGGCAACGCCTACCGCGAATTCCGTCGTCTGCAGCACGCCAAGCGCCTGAGCGCCAACCCCAAGGGCTACAGCGAACGGGAGAGCATCGAGAAACACATTGCCGCGGTCAACCTGCTGTGGAAGACGGTTTTCGGCGAATGAACCGGAAACGCGGCGACAGCCGTCAGCGCACCGGCGCTATCCCCCATTCGGCAACGCCCTCCGGCAGATGGATCGCCTCGAAGCCCTGTTGTTTCAGCAGCAGCACCGCATCCCGCGCCATCAGGCAATACGGGCCACGGCAGTAGGCGACGATGGTTTTTCCCTGCGGCAACTCGGCAAGACGGGATTTCAGCTCCTCGATCGGCATCGACTGCGCGTAGGGCAAATGCGCCGCCTCGTACTCCGCCGACGGTCGCACGTCGAGCACGATGACGCTGCCCGCTTTCGCCATCCTGACCAGTGAATCGCGGTCCTGCGGGGTCAGTTCGCGCGGATTGCTGGTCAGCTGCGCCAGCGCCATTTTCAGCTCGACCAGGCGATCCTCAGCCAGCGAGCGGATCGCCACCCAGAACTCGGCCACCTCCCGGTTGGCAATCCGGTAAATGACATTCTTGCCCTGTCTTTCCGCCTCGACCAGGTGTGCCGAGCGCAGTTCGCGCAAATGCGCGCTCGCCAGCTTCATGCTGATGGAAGCTTCTCGGGCCAGGGTCTCGACGGTCTTTTCACCCTGGCAGAGCAGTTCGATGAGTTCCAGCCGCTTCGGACTGCCGGCCGCCTTGCCGATACGGGCCACCTGCTCGTAAAGCAAATCCTTGATGCGTCGTGTGTCGTTCATGGCGTCGAATCTAAGCGGCCACGGGAACAGTGTCAAATCCTCCCGACCGGGCTATATTGCGGGTGCGTTATGGTGCCGAAGTTCGCTATCGCGCTGGCGGGGCCGTCAAGCCGGCTCTGGAAGCGAGGTCTCGCGGTAGCCGTTGCCGCATCTCCGACGCTGATGCGGCGGTTGCACGAATTAACCTGGTTGACTCATAAAAATCGCATGCGCACATTTCGCTTCCGGATTCACGCTGTCGCAGTCGCCAGCCTCCTGCTGGCTTCCATGTTCGTAAGGGCGGACGACGACTTCACATGGAACCACCGCGCGACACGCGGCACCGTTACGCTGACCGCCAACCCGCTGGACGCCGCGTCACGCACCGCCTTCTATCTGGCGCGCGGGTTCTCCGAGGAGACCATCCGGCCTTATGCAAAGGCCTGTGGTTTTTCCTTTGGCATGCACAACAACGGTTCGGGTATGCTCGCCACGCAGCTCCCGGACTGGTATTTTATTGGTGCGGACGGCCGGCGCATCGCGCCCCGCCTGCCGGAAGCCTGGGACGCCGACTGGGAAAAAGCCGGCGTCCCACAAGCGGCGCGCATCGCCTTCCGCTGGGCGCAATTCCAGACGGCGATCACTTTTCAACCGGGTGACTGGATCATGGGCATGACGACTCTTGAAAAATCGCCATCAGCTCCATTCAGCCTCGTCGCCCGCTATCGCGATGACAAGGGGATTCATGAAATCGTTCTCGACCGGCTTTCCTGTGCGCAAGACTGAGCGCCGTCGATTCCTTTCCGCCGGCGCGGGTCTTGCGCTGCTCGGGCTCGCACCGACACTCCTGGCGCAAGGCAGGGGCATGACAGCCCTGCCAACAGCCACGCCAGCGCCGCCGTTACGCTTACCTGACGCCGACGGCAAGCCGGTCGATCTCTCGGACTATCGCGGCAAGGTGGTACTGGTAAATTTCTGGGCGACCTGGTGCCCGCCCTGCCGCAAGGAGTTCCCTTCGCTCGGCCGCGTGCGCAAACTCTTCAAGCCCGCCGAGTTCGAAGTGCTTGCCGTCAATATCGGTGAAGACCCTGACATGGTGTTTTCCTTCACCGGCATCACTGAATTCCCGGTAGTGTTTGACCGCAGCTCGAAGATAATGGCTACCTGGAGGGTGAATGGGCTGCCGACCACCCTCCTCGTCGACCGCCAGGGGCGGCTGACCTGGAAGGCAGTCGGTGGGCGCGAGTTCGACGATCCGTCTATCGTCGCCACCATCAAGCAATTGCTTACATCCTAGATGTGCACAACATGACCGATAGACTCGCAACGCGCTGGAGCAAGACAAATGATCGAATACATTCTCTTTGATGAAGGCTTGCGTGATCGCTTCCTGAAAGTTGTTGCCGATCAGGGCATAGCCAGCGACGTTCGGGCAGATCAGATCGAGGGTTTTGTGGTGGCATTGCCCGATGACCTGGCTGATGAAGTCATCGATCTGCTTGAAGATGAATACGATGCATTGATGGTCGAACAGCGTTGTATCCTCGAATCACTGGATGGAGACAAGGCATGCGCGCTGATGGGGGTCAACATCACCCTTCCCGATGGGCAGCAGCGCATGGTACCGATACCCGCCATCTACGCCCGCCGCTTGTACGAGCACTTCACGATCGAGGAAATCCAGCAATGCGTTTCCGGAATCGCGGAAAGCGTGCTGAAACCCGACGCGGGATCGCTCTGCCATAACGTTTAGTGCAGAGCCCCGTTG
>DATIUN010000064.1:0-12346 GCA_035466795.1 Azonexus sp.
ATATTTCTCGCGCAGACGATGAAACAGTTCGGCGGCGTAGATCCGCTTGGTCGGGCCGAGCGCGGCGGTGTTCCATTCGGCGCCGTCGGGGTCGTTGACCGCGACGAAGGTCGGTTCGCCGCCCTGGGTCAGGCGGACATCCCGTTTCAGCAAGGTGTCGTCGATCTGGTGACCGAGGCCCTCGATTTCCGCCCACTGCGCATCCGAATACGGCTTGGTGACGCGTGGCGCTTCCCAGATGCGGGTCACCTGCATGTGGTGTTCGAAAGTCGTTTCGCATTTGTCCATGCCGCCGCTGACCGGCGCGGCGGACGCCGGCTGCGGCGTGCAGGCGAGCGGAATGTGGCCTTCGCCGGCGAACAGACCGGACGTCGGGTCGAGGCCGATCCAGCCGGCACCCGGCAGATAGACTTCGCACCACGCGTGCAGGTCGGTGAAATCCTTCTCCGGGCCGGAAGGGCCGTCGAGCGACTTGACGTCTGCGGTCAACTGGATCAGATAGCCGGAAACGAAGCGCGACGCCAGGCCGAGATGACGCAGGATCTGGACCAGCAGCCAGGCCGAGTCGCGACAGGAGCCGGAGCGCTTCTTCAGCGTCTCTTCCGGCGTCTGTACGCCGGCTTCCATGCGGATGGTGTAGGCGATGTCCTTCTGCAGCCGGGCGTTGAGCGCGACCAGAAAGTCCACGCTGCGCGTTTTTTCAAGTGAGATGCCGTCGAGATACTTCTGGAACAGCGGTGTCGCCGGCAGCTTGAAGAGGTAGGGTTTCAGCTCGTGACTTTCCCACGCCTCGTAGGCGAAGGGGATTTTTTCGGCATGCGGTTCGAGAAAGAAATCGAACGGGTTGATGACCGACATTTCGGCCACCAGATCGACCTCGAAGCGGAACTCGCGCGTCTTCTCGGGAAAGACCAGACGGGCCAGGTAGTTGCCCTGCGGATCCTGCTGCCAGTTGATGAAATGCTTTTCCGGGCCGACCTTCAGCGAATAGGAAATGATGCGCGTCCGGGAATGTGGACAAGGGCGCAGGCGGATGACCTGCGGCCCGAGGTTGATCAGGCGGTCGTAGGAATAATGGGTAAGGTGATTCAGTGCAACGTGGATGGACACAAATTCTCTCCGAAACGATCAGGCGGCCGCGGCCATGGGCACGAGGAAATCCTTGCTGATGCCATCGCCCAGCAGGTAGATGCCATCCATGAAGTCGGTCAGCCATTCGTGCAGACCATGCTCCAGGATCTCCTCGACCCGTGCGTAGTGCAACTGCGCATGCAGCAGGCCGGCCTGACGCTGGGTTTCGCCGGATTGCCGGTTGGCGATCAGGTCGAGGTTCTTGAGCACGCCGTTCATGCAGAAATGCAGCGAGCGCGGCATGTCCATGCGCAGGATCAGCAATTCGGCCACCCGTTCGGGCGTGATCACGTCACGGTAAACCTTGCGATAGACTTCGAACGCCGACACCGAACGGAGCAAGGCGCCCCACTGGTAGAAATCGGTGGCCCCCTCGTCGCCGTGCGGGCGCAGGACGTGGAACTTGACGTCGAGAATGCGCGCCGTGTTGTCGGCGCGTTCGAGCAGCGTGCCGAGGCGAATGAAGTGGAAAGCCTCATCCTGCAACAGGGTACCGATGGTCACGCCGCGCGACAGCGACGAGCGCATCTTGACCCACTCGAAGAACTCGCCGATCCCCGCGTTGAAGATCTGCTCGAAACTCTTGTCGCGCGCTTCCAGCCAGGTCGCGTTCATCGTCTCCCACATTTCCGAGGTCACCGTGCCACGCACGGCATGGGCGTTCTCACGCGCCAGGCGCAGACAACTTTGGATCGATACCTGGTTGCCGGCATCGCTGACCATGAAACGCAGCACATTTTCGGCGTTGACCGCGGGATAGCGGGCCGCGAATTCCTCCTCGAGGCTGTTCAGGGCGATGACGGCATTCCAGTTCTGATTCGCCGCTTCCAGCGATTGCGGCACGAGCGACATCTGCCAGGTGACATCGAGCAGGCGGGCAAGGTTCTCGGCACGCTCGATGTAGCGGGACATCCAGAACAGGTGGTCGGCGGTACGGGAAAGCATGATCAGTCCTCCAGAATCCAGGTGTCCTTGGTGCCACCGCCCTGCGACGAATTGACGACCAGCGAACCCGCGGTCAGCGCGACCCGGGTCAGGCCGCCCGGCACCATATTCACGCACTCGCCGGACGACAGTACGAACGGCCGCAGATCGAGGTGACGCGGCGCGATGCCTTCATCGACAAAAGTCGGGCAATTGGACAGCGCCAGCGTCGGCTGGGCGATGTAACCGTCGGGCTTGGCGATCAGCAACTGGCGGAAACGTTCGATCTCGGCCTTGCTCGCCGCCGGGCCGACCAGCATGCCGTAACCGCCGGCGCCATGGACCTCCTTGACCACCAGTTCGGCCAGATGATCGAGCACATACTTGAGCTCGTCCGGCTTGCGGCACATGTAGGTCGGCACGTTGTTCAACTTCGGCTCCTCGCCGAGGTAGAAGCGGATCATGTCCGGCACGTAGGGGTAGATCGATTTGTCGTCGGCCACACCGGTGCCGATGGCATTGGCCAGCGTCACGTTGCCGGCCTGGTAGGCACGGATGATCCCCGGCACGCCCAGCGACGAGTCGGCGCGGAAAATCAGCGGGTCCATGAAATCGTCGTCGATGCGGCGGTAGATCACGTCCACGCGTTGCGGACCCTGGGTCGTGCGCATGTAGACGACCTCGTCCTTGACGAAGAGATCGCGGCCTTCGACCAATTCCACCCCCATCTGCTGGGCGAGGAAGGTGTGCTCGAAGTAGGCGCTGTTGTAGGCACCCGGCGTCAGCACGACGACGGTCGGATTGCCGATGCCCTTGGGCGAGACGGCGCGCAGCTTCTCCAGCAGAAGATCGGGGTAATGCTGAACCGGCGCCACCTTGTGCCTGGCAAACAGCTCGGGAAACAGGCGCATCATCATCTTGTGGTCTTCCAGCATGTACGACACGCCGGACGGCACCCGCAGGTTGTCTTCGAGAACGTAGAACTCGCCGGCCCCGGCGCGGACGATATCGACACCGGTAATGTGCGCGTAAATCTGGCCGGGCAGGTCCACACCCTGCATCACTGGCCGGTACTGGGTATTGTTCAGCACCTGCTCAGCCGGAATCTTGCCGGCTTTGAGGATTTCCTGGTCGTGATAGACATCGTGCAGGAACATGTTCAGCGCCTTGACCCGCTGGCGCAGGCCTGACTGCATCGCCTTCCATTCGGCCGCCGGGATGACGCGCGGAATGATGTCGAAGGGAATGAGGCGTTCCTTGCCCTCTTCCTCGCCATAGACGGCAAAGGTGATGCCGACCCGATGAAAGGCCAGGTCGGCCTCGGCCCGCTTGCGGGCAATGCGTTCGGGCGGGGTCGCCTTGAGCCATTCGTCGTAGGCGCGGTAATGCGCACGGACGCCGCCGTTGGCGTCGATCATTTCGTTATAGAAGTTCATATTCGACTCGTCGCTGAGATGCTTGCACAACAAGTTCAGCAGTATTCATGCCATATAGACAATCCGCATGAAATCATGGCGTTGTGATTCCATGCCCACAAGTCACGCCCCATAGCGGTGCGTATTATTTCAAAATGGTGCAACAAAAAACCCACCGGATCGCTCCGGTGGGTTTTCTGGGCCGCTGAAGCGCAGGAGCGATCAGGCGCGTTCGAAGATGACCGCGATACCCTGGCCGCCACCGATACACATGGTGACCAGGCAGTACTTGCCGCCGACCCGTTCCAGTTCGTACAGGGCCTTGGTGGCGATGAAGGCGCCGGAGCAGCCGACCGGGTGTCCGAGGGCAATGGCGCCGCCGTTCGGGTTGGTCTTGGCCGGATCGAGGCCGAGCACCTTGGCGACAGTCAGCGCCTGGGCCGCGAAAGCCTCGTTGGATTCGATGACATCCATCTGGTCCAGCGTCAGGCCGGCCTTCTTCAGGGCCAGCTTGGTCGCCGGGATCGGGCCTTCGCCCATGATGTCGTTCGGCACGCCGGCAACGGCGTAACCGGCGATACGGGCGCGGGCCTTGTGGCCGGCCTTGGCGGCGACATCGGCAGCAGCCAGCACGAAGAAGGCGGCGCCGTCGTTGATGCCGGAAGCGTTGCCGGCGGTGACCGTACCATCCTTCTTGAACGCCGGTTTCATCTTGGCCAGGGTTTCCATGGTCGTGCCGCGCTTCGGATGCTCGTCGGTATCGAAGACGACTTCGCCCTTGCGCGTCTGCTTGACGATCGGCACGATCTGCGACTTGAAGTGCCCGGCGTCGATGGCGGCAGTTGCGCGGCGCTGCGATTCGACGGCGAAGGCATCCTGCTGCTCACGCGTGAAACCATGCTTGGTCGCCAGGTTCTCGGCGGTGATACCCATATGGCCAACGCCGAACGGGTCGGTCAGCACGGCGACCATCGAGTCGATCGCCTTGGTGTCGCCCATGCGCGCGCCGGAACGCAGCGCCGGCAACATGTAGGCGGCCTTGGACATGACTTCGACGCCGCCGCCGATACCGTAGTCGGCATCGTTCAGCATGATGTTCTGGGCGGTGGTGACGATGCCCTGCAGGCCGGAGGCGCAGAGACGGGAAACCTGCATGGCGACTGATTCCATCGGCAGGCCAGCCTGGATGGACGCGACGCGGGAAGCGTAGGCGTAGCGTGAGTCGGTCGGCATCGTCGTGCCGACGGTGACGTAGTTGATGGCCTGGGGATCGACACCGGAGCGGGCCACCGCTTCCTTCATGACGATACCCGCCAGTTCGCTGGTATCGAAATCGGCCAGCGCGCCACCAAAGGTACCGATCGCGGAACGGACTGCGCTCAGAACGACAACATCTCTGCTCATATTTTTCTCCTGATTAAATTGACTCAGCCCGCCAGACTGGCGAGCCCCAACAAAAGCAACAACAACATCCAGAGCACCGTCGCCCGCCAGACGAGTCCGACCGCACTCTGCATGAAATCGACATCGGCCGGATCGCCGAGACCCAGTTCCGCACCGTCGTCCACCTCGGCGCCTTCGACCAGCGGCAGACCGAGCCGGACGCCCAGCGCGCCGGCGCCGCTGGCCAGCACAATGCCGGCATTGCGATCCGGCCACTGGCCGGCCTGGGTGCGCCAGCAATACAGCGCATCCTCGAAGTCGCCGACGATGGCGAAGGCAGACGCCGTCGCGCGCGACGGCAACCAGTCGATGATACTGAAAATCCGCGTTGAAAACCTGGAGAAATCGCCGGATTCGACTGAATTTCCGGCTTGCCAGCGATCCCTGACGACCGCCGCCATCCGGTAAAGCAGCGCGCCGCACGGACCCGGCAACAGCACGAACGCCAGAATCACGGCAAAGACATGACGATGCACGGCGATCAGCCCGGTCTCGAGCGACAGGCGCGCAATTTCCTGCGAACCCAGCTCGTCTGCCGGGCGTCCCTGCCATTCGCTCAGCAGTTGCCTGGCCCGCGGCAGGTCGTCCGTCTGCAAGGCGATCTGGATGTCATTATAGTAGTGGCTGAACTGGCGAAATCCCAGCGTCAGGTAGAGGATGCCGACGTTGAGCAGCAAGCCGAAAAGTGGGCTGATCGCGTAGAGAAACCCGTAAATGACCGCAACCAGGATTACCGGTGCCAACACCGCAAGGCACCAGGCAATGACGCCATGACGATATTCGCCGGCGTCGAAGCGCGATTCGATGAAATCGGCCCATGCCGCAAGGGGTTCTTCCACCACGCGGCGGTAATGCAGGGGCTGCAACTGCTCGATGAGGAAAACCGCGATCAGCGAGAGAAAGCTCATTTGGGGCCAGAAATTGCCGTATTCGGCTTATTTTCTTGTACTAAAGCGCCACGATACCACAAGCTCAGGCACCGTGGAGACCCAAACGCTCGGTCAGCGAGCGAATCATGCCGGCCGTCGCACCCCAGATGAAATAATCGCCGTAGGGCATGGCATAAAAATGGCGCAAGGCGCCACGATAATGCAGCGAATGGCGCTGGTGGTTGGCCGGATCGAGCAGGAAGGAAAGCGGCACCTCGAAGGCCTCCGCCACCTCGAAGGGATCGAGCGCAAGCTCGAACGGCGGCGTCACCAGGGCGACCACCGGGGTCACCCGGAACCCCGTGCCGGTGCGGTATTCCGGAAGATAGCCGAGGATCTTGACCTGCTGGCGGTGCAGTCCGATCTCTTCCTCGGTTTCGCGCAATGCCGTGTGCAGCGGTGACATGTCTGCCGCCTCGACCCTTCCACCGGGAAAGCTGATCTGCCCCGCATGGTCCCGCAGATGCGCAGTGCGCTGGGTCAGCAGCACGGTATGCCCGGCATCGCGCAACACGATGGGAAAGAGGACGGCGGCGGGCGTCAGCGGCAAACCTTCCCCGCCATCTTCCTGCACGAAATCACCGTCGGCAGGTTCGCTCAGCAGGCTCGCCCGCAGGCGCTCAAGATCGACGCTCATGCGCTTCCGGCGTCGTCCTCGATCTCCACATGGACTGCGGACAGCGCATCCTGCAAGGTTTCTTCGGGCAACTTGTTGAGCGACGTGGCGACCATGTCGGCAGCCTCGATCGCGCCGAGCGGCAGGCGCTTGCTGTCGAGCCCGGCAATCAGCGCGGCCGCGGCGCCAACCACGCGCAGAATGCCCTGGCGCTCCGCCATCAGCATTTCGACTTCACGCCGAAGCATGGCAATTTCCTGGTCGCGATGGGGCATTTCCTTCTCCTAGAACCGTTTCTTGAGCGTCATCGTACTGCCGTCGCGCTGCATTTCCATCCGGTTCAGAAAACTCATGCCGAGCAGGGCCATGGGCATCTCAGTCTGATGGATCAGCGCATCCACATTATGCAAGGTCACATCGCCGATCCGCACGGTGTCGAGTTGAATCTTGCTCACCGCACTCTGACCGTTGGCGGTCTGGGTCATACCCTTCTGACCACGATTGAAATCGAGCCCGATCCGGCGGGCATCGCTCGCTCCCAGCGAGATCATCGTCGCCCCGGTATCGACAAGAAAGCGGACCGAAACGCCGTTGACCGTGCCGGTGGTGAAAAAATGCCCCTGGTTGTCCGCCGTCATGACGACCTTGCCCGTGCCGTCCGCCGCAGCGGCGCCGATGGCATGCTGGCCGACACGCAACGGACGCTTCTTGCCGCCGATCTCGACGACGACCTGGTCGCCCTGAACCGAGACCACTTTCACGCCGTCGAGCGACTGCCCGATAGCGACCGACTGCGGTTCGGCCCCGTTGATCATCAGCATGGCCTTGCTGCCCATGATGCCCGCGAGACCGACATCCTGCGCGCCTGCATTGCCGGAAATCAGGCAAAGCGCCAGTGCCAGCGGCGTACAATAGCGCTTCATTTTTCCGGACATCTCTGCGGCCATGCTACCTGTTGCCATTTTTCGCCACGCTCCAACGGAAGGTCCGGGCTATTTTGCCATATTCCTTGAGCAGCAAGGGATTCCATGGCGGCTGATCGCCATCGACGAGGGTGAACCGGTGCCTGCTGCGGTCGACGGTTTTTCCGGCCTTTGTTTCATGGGCGGCCCGATGAGCGTCAACGATCCGCTGCCGTGGATCGAACCCGTGTGTGCGTTGATTCGCGAGGCGGCGGCGAGGAACGTACCGGTCATCGGCCATTGCCTCGGCGGCCAGTTGATGAGCAAGGCGCTGGGCGGCGCGATCACCCGCAACCCGGTCAAGGAACTCGGCTGGGGCGAGGCGGCCGGCGCAGACGATGCGACTGCCCGACACTGGCTGGGCCCCTATGCCGGCAATGTCGGCACCGTATTTCATTGGCACGGGGAAACCTTCAGCATCCCGCCGGGCGCGACCCGCCTGTTCGCCAATCAGTATTGCGCCAACCAGATGTTCGCCCTTGGCCCGCACCTCGGCATGCAATGCCATGTCGAGATGACCCCGGAAATGATTGCCACCTGGTGCGGGCAATGGGCCGACGAGGCGATCGCGGTCGCCGACCAGCCCAGCGTCCAGACGCCGGAGAAGATGCAGGCCGAAATCGGCGAACGCCTGCCGGTCATGCGCCGCCTGTCGGATCAGCTTTACTCGGTGTGGATCAAGGGTTTGCAGCGCTGAAAACTGGCGCCTGAAAAGCCAAACGGGCAGTCGAGCTACCCGTTTTGATTTTTGCCCTTTTCAGGACGTCGACCGCGCCCCGCAGGAAGTACCCTTGGGGTACAACAGGCAAGCTAGTCGCGAAAGTTTCCGTATTTGATCGGGAAATCGGTAATCGACTTGGTGATCAGCGCGATACAGGCCTGCAGGTCATCGCGCTTGGCGCCCTGGATGCGCACGGTGTCGCCCTGGATCGAGGCCTGGACCTTCAGCTTGCCATCCTTGACCAGCTTGACGATCTTCTTCGCCAGGTCGCTGTCGATGCCGTCCTTGATCTTCATTTCCTGCTTGACCTTGTTTCCGGAGACGCTGACCACTTTCTGGTGATCAAGGCGCTTGACGCTCTCCTTCTCCTTCTTTTCCATCGCCGGGAAAAGCAGGTCCTTGATCTGGTCGAGCTGGAAGTCGGAATCACCATGCAGGGTGATGACCTTGTCCTTCTCGTTCAGCTCGACCTTGGCGCTGGTGCCCTTGAAGTCGTAGCGGTTGTCGATCTGGCGCGAGGTGACATCGATGGCATTTTTCAGCGCCACCATGTCCGCTTCGGAGGTGAAGTCAAAACTTGGCATCTTGCTTATCCAAAGTGGCAAACGTAGTGATAAGGCTCGTCACAGGTGATTTCAAAGCTGGAATTGCCCGGCACGTTGAAGGACTGGCCATCGCCGTAGGTTTTCCATTCGGACTCACCCTTCAGCTTGACGCGGCACGAACCGCCGACGCCCTCCATGATTTCCGGCGCACCGGTGTTGAAGGTCAGGCTCGACGGCATGATCACGCCGACCGTCTTTTTCGTGCCATCGGCCAGCATCACCGTATGGCTGACGCACTTGCCGTCGAAATAAACATTGGCCTTCTTGACCACCGAAATGTTGTCGTATTGAGACATTAGATTCCCCAGAGTTTCTGAATGACTGCCTTGGCGATGAAACCGACCATGCCGAAAGCCAGCACGAAGAAGAGCACGAAAGTGCCCAGCTTGCCGGCCTTCGACTTCCAGGCGATCTCGCCGATGATGAACAGCATGAACAGGATGAACGCACCCACCCCCCAGGTCGCGCCGAAGTCCGCAAGCTGCTCCTCGGTAAAACCGAACAGGGTGCCGCTTTCCATCGCTTAAGCCTTCTTGCCGGCCACCGGCTTCTTCACCGGCGCCTTCTTGACGGGCTTGGCGGCAACTTTCTTCGCCGCCGGCTTGCCGCTCTTGCGCGCCGCCAGATTGGCGGCGATGCGCATGCGCAGCGCGTTGAGCTTGATGAAGCCGGCCGCGTCCTTCTGGTCATAGGCGCCGGCATCGTCCTCGAAGGTGGCGATGGTCGAATCGAACAGCGAATCGGTCTTCGAATCGCGGCCGACGACGATCACGTTGCCCTTGTACAGCTTGAGGCGCACGAAGCCGTTGACGTTCTCCTGGGTGTGGTCGATCAGCACCTGCAGCGCCTTGCGCTCCGGGCTCCACCAGTAGCCGTTGTACACCAGGCTGGCGTAGCGCGGCATCAGGTCGTCCTTGAGGTGAGCGACTTCGCGGTCGAGGCAGACCGACTCGATGGCGCGGTGGGCGCGCAGCAGGATGGTGCCGCCCGGGGTTTCGTAGCAGCCGCGCGACTTCATGCCGACGTAGCGGTTCTCGACCAGGTCGAGACGGCCGATGCCATGCTTGCCGCCCAGCTGGTTGAGGGTGGCGAGAATCTCATGCGCCTTCATCTTCTTGCCGTTGATGGCGACCACGTCACCCTTGACGAAATCGAGGTCGAGGTACTCGGCCTTGTTCGGTGCCTTTTCCGGCGACACCGTCCACCGCCACATCGACTCCTCGGCTTCGGCTGCCGGATCTTCCAGGTGGCGACCTTCGTAGGAAATGTGCAGCAGGTTGGCGTCCATCGAATACGGCGAGCCACCCTTCTTGTGCTTCATGTCGATTTCGATACCGTGGTTCTCGGCATAGGCCATCAGCTTCTCGCGCGACATCAGGTCCCACTCGCGCCACGGCGCGATGACCTTGATCCCCGGCTTCAGCGCATAGGCGCCCAGTTCGAAGCGCACCTGGTCGTTGCCTTTGCCGGTCGCGCCGTGACAGATGGCGTCGGCGCCGGTTTCATTGACGATCTCGATCAGGCGCTTGGCGATCAGCGGCCGGGCGATCGAGGTGCCGAGCAGATACTCGCCTTCATAAACGGTATTGGCGCGGAACATCGGGAAGACGAAGTCGCGGACGAACTCCTCGCGCACATCGTCGATGTAGATGTTCTTCGGCTTGATGCCGGCCTTCAGCGCCTTGGTGCGCGCCGGTTCCAGTTCTTCACCCTGGCCGAGGTCGGCCGTGAAGGTCACCACCTCGCACTTGTAAACATCCTGCAGCCACTTGAGGATGACCGAGGTATCCAGACCGCCCGAATAGGCCAGCACAACCTTCTTGATGTCGCTCATTTCCGTTCCCTTAGTTCGTTTCGACCCTGCCCAGAAGCAGGTATTCCAGCAAAGCTTTTTGTACGTGCAGGCGATTTTCGGCTTCGTCCCAGACGACCGATTGCGGCCCGTCCATCACCTCGGCCGTCACTTCCTCGCCGCGGTGCGCCGGCAGGCAGTGCATGAACAGCGACCCGGGATTCGCCACGCGCATCATGTCGGCGTCGACGCACCAGTCGGCGAAGGCCTTGAGCCGCGCCTCGTTCTCCGCCTCGTAGCCCATCGAAGTCCACACGTCGGTGGTCACCAAATCGGCACCGCGACAGGCATCCATCGGATCGGCAAATACCTGGAAGTGCCCCGCGTCGACGCAGGCAATCAGTTCCCGTTGCAGCTCATAACCTGGCGGGGTTGACACATGAACCTTGAAATCCAGCACCTGCGCGGCCTGCAGCCAGGTGTGGCACATGTTGTTGGCATCGCCGACCCAGGCCACGGTCTTGCCCTGAATGCTGCCGCGCTGCTCGATCCAGGTGTAGATATCGGCGAGGATCTGGCACGGATGGTATTCGTTGGTCAGGCCATTGATCACCGGCACGCGCGAATTCGCTGCAAAGCGCTCGATGATGTCCTGCTCGAAGGTGCGGATCATCACGATGTCGCTCATCCGCGAAATGACCTGTGCCGCATCCTCGACCGGCTCGCCGCGCCCGAGTTGCGAATCGCGGGTATTCAGGTAGATCGCCGACCCGCCCAATTGCTGCATGCCGGCCTCGAACGAGAGGCGCGTGCGCGTGCTGGCTTTCTCGAAGATCATCACCAGCGTGCGGTCGCTGAGCGGCCAGTAGCGCTGGTAGGACTTGAACTGGTTCTTGATCCGGCGCGTACGCTCGAAGACGTAATCGAACTCTTCGCGCGTGAAATCCCGGAATTGCAGGAAATGTTTGATCGCCATGTTCTTAAACCGCCAGGAATTCCCTGATCAGCGGCGTGACGCGGTCGACCAACTCCCGGGCATCATTTTCGCTGAAGATCAGCGGCGGCAAGAGGCGGACAACCGTGTCCGACGTCACATTGATCAGCAATCCGGCGGCCAGCGCCTTGCCGACCAGTTCACCGCACGGGCGAGCGAGCTCGATGCCGATCATCAAGCCATGGCCACGAATTCCGACGACGCCCTTGACGCCCGCCAGCGCCTTGCCCATCAGCGTGCGAATCAGGGTGCCGACCCGCTCGGCGTTGGCCATAAGGCCATCCTGCTCGATGGTTGCGATCGTCGTCAGGGCCGCAGTGCAGGCCAGCGGATTGCCGCCGAAGGTCGAGCCGTGGTTGCCCGGCCCGAACAGGCCGGCCGCCCTGCCACCGGCCATGCAGGCGCCGATCGGCACGCCGGAACCGAGCCCCTTGGCCAGCGTCGCGACATCCGGCTGGATGCCAGCATGCTGGTAGCCGAACCACTTGCCGGTGCGCGCCATGCCGCACTGCACCTCATCGCAGATCAGCAGCCAGCCATGTTCGTCGCACAACTGGCGCAAGCCTTTCTGGAATTCGACGGAAGCGAGATGGATCCCCCCTTCGCCCTGGATGATCTCGAGCATCACGGCAACGATATTCTTGTTGTGTTCGGCAACCGCCTTGATCGCCGTCAGATCGTCGTAGGGAACGCGCACAAAGCCGGAAACCAGCGGCTCGAAGCCGGCTTGCGCCTTGCGGTTGCCGGTTGCCGACAGTGTCGCCATCGTCCGGCCATGAAAGGCCTTTTCCATGACGATGATGGTCGGCGAATC
>DATIUN010000065.1:0-2401 GCA_035466795.1 Azonexus sp.
CGGCAGCGCCGGTCTAACCGCCTGGCTGCTGTTCGCCCTGAGCCCGGACCGTTTTCCCAATCCGTTCTTCATGCTGTTCTCCGGCGGGCTGATCCTCGGCGCGATCTACATGGCGACCGACATGGCGACCTCGCCGGTCACGCCCAAGGGCATGTGGGTCTATGGTGCGCTGATCGGTCTTCTGACCGTGATCATCCGCTATTACAGCGGCCTGCCGGAAGGCGTCATGTACGCGATCCTGCTTGGCAATGCCGCGACCCCGCTGATCGAGAAGATCACGCAGCCGACGCCTTTCGGCAAGAGCGCGCTGGCCGTGCTCGGACGCGCCAGGAAGGGTGCGTCCTATCCGTTGCATCCGGGTTATATCTCGCGTGAAGACGCCGGCGCGGTGACGCCGAAAAAACGCTTCCTGCCCAACAAGCCCAAGCAGCAGGAGCGGGACAAGGAATCATGAACAGCGAAGCGATCCTTCCGCAAACCACCCCGGCGGTGGCGATGATCCGCACCCTTGGACTGATCGCCGCCATCTGCGGCCTGATCATCGTTTCTGCTTACCAGGGCACCTACGATGCGGTGCAGGAGAACAAGCGCATCGCGGTCGAGCGCGCCGTATTCAAGGTCATTCCCGCCGCCAAGTCGATCGTCGAATTTGCCGCTCTGCCAACCGGCGGCGTGGAAAAAATCGGCGCCAGCGGAACCGTCCCGGCGGGCGCGCTGAAGTTCTATGCCGGCTATGACGAGGGCGGCGGGCTGGCGGGCATCGCCGCCGAAGGCGCGGCCAAGGGCTATGCCGACAATGTGCGCATTCTCTTCGCCTACGATCTGGCGACGTCGAGCATTTCGGCATTCAGCGTGGTGGCCATGCGCGAGACGCCCGGCATCGGCGACAAGATCCTGGTCGACAAGGAATTCCTGGCGAATTTCCCGCTGGAAGCGAAGGTATCCGCCGATCTCAAGGCACTGGCCAACGCCATCGTCACTGTCAAGCACGGCTCCAAGACCAAGCCGTGGGAAGTCGATGCCATCTCCGGCGCCACCATCACCTCGCGCGCCGTCGGCAAGGCCATCAACGATGCCGCGCAGGTTCTGCTACCGCGTATCGCGCCCAATCTGGACAAGTTGAAGGAAAAATCATGAGCCAGCCGACAGGACAAATGAGCGCCCGCAACTGGGATGAATTCATGGAAGGTGTCTGGCGCCAGAATCCGGTCTTCGTCATGGTGCTGGGGATGTGCCCGACGCTCGCGGTCACGGTATCGGGTGTCAACGCACTGTCCATGGGCCTGGCCACGACTTTCGTGCTGGTCTGCTCCTGCGGCCTGGTGTCACTGCTGCGCAAGCTGATTCCGAAAGAGGTGCGCATCGCCACCTATATCGTCATTATCGCTACCTTCGTCACCGTCGTCGATTACGTCATCCAGGCGGTGAGCTTGGCACTTTACGACGCGCTGGGGGCGTTCATCCAGCTGATCGTCGTCAATTGCATCATCCTTGGCCGTGCCGAGGCGCATGCCTCGAAGAACCCGCCAATGGCCGCGATGACCAACGCGCTTGGCATGGGCGTAGGGTTTACCATCGGGCTGCTGGCCCTCGGCACGGTGCGCGAAATTCTCGGTGCGGGCGCGTTGTTTGGCGTCAGCCTGTTCGGCGCCGACTTTCAGCCCTGGGTGATCATGGTGCTGCCGCCGGGCGGTTTCTTCGTGCTCGGCGCCTGGCTGCTGTTCTTTGCCACGCTGGAGCGGCGCAAACAGCGCAAACAGCGCAACCTTGCGGAGGCCACGCAAAATGCATGAGTCCGCCGCCAATATTTTCATCAACGCGCTGCTGGCCAACAATTTCGTGCTGGCGATGTTCCTCGGCCTGTGCCCCTTTCTCGGAGTGTCGGGCAAACTCGAAACGGCGTTCCCGATGGGCGTCGCCACGACCTTCGTCATGCTGGTGGCGTCGCTTTGCGCCTACGGCCTGAACCTGCTGCTGACCGCGTTCCAGCTCGAGTTCCTGCGCCTGATTTCCTACATCGTCATCATCGCTTCGTCTGTGCAACTGGTCGAAATGGTGCTGAAGAAATACAGCCCGGCACTGTTCCGCGCCCTCGGCATTTATTTGCCGCTCATCACCACCAACTGCGCCGTGCTCGGCGTCGCCCTGTTCCAGACGGCGCGTGAATACGACTTCGTCCAGTCGATGGCTTTCAGCTTCGGCGGCGGCGCCGGGTTCACGCTTGCCCTGGTGCTGATGGCCAGCGTGCGCGAACGGCTGCAACTTTCCGACGTGCCCTCGGTGGCGCAAGGCACGGCCCTGTCGTTGATGCTGGCCGGCATCCTGTCGCTGGCTTTCATGGGCTTTGCCGGCATAGGTGGCTGACGTGTCCCTGTACGTCGTCACCATCGTCCTGATCTTC
>DATIUN010000066.1:0-1949 GCA_035466795.1 Azonexus sp.
ATGACCGTCAGGCGATACTGCTGCACCTGGTCGAGCGCAAGTTCTACATCTTCGGCCTGGTTTTCTGGCCGCAGGACATCATTTACCTGGCGGCGCTGCTCATCATCTCGGCGTATGCGCTGTTTCTGGTCACCGCCGTCGCCGGGCGCCTGTTCTGCGGCTATGCCTGTCCGCAAACGGTCTATACGCAGATTTTCATGTGGATCGAGAACTGGATCGAAGGCGACCGCAACGCCCGCATCAAGCTTGACAAGGCGCCGCTCGATACCCGCAAGCTGCGCATCAAGGGCACCAAGCACCTGCTCTGGGGATTGTTCTCGCTGTGGACCGGCTTCACGCTGGTCAGCTATTTCACCCCGGTCAATGAATTGATGGCGTCGGTGCGCACCGGCAACCTCGGCGCCTGGGAAATTTTCTGGATCTTCTTTTACGGCGGCTTCACCTACTTGTTCGCCGGCTTCATGCGCGAGCAGGTGTGCAAGTACATGTGCCCCTACGCCCGCTTCCAGAGCGTGATGTTCGACCCCGACACGCTGATCATCACCTACGATCCGACGCGCGGCGAAACGCGCGGGGTACGCAAAAAAGGCGTCGACCCCAAGGCGGCCGGGCTGGGTGATTGCGTCGATTGCGGCCAATGCGTCACCGTCTGTCCGACCGGCATCGACATCCGTAACGGGCTGCAATACGAATGCATCGGCTGCGCCGCCTGCATCGACGTCTGCGATCAGGTCATGGACAAGGTCAACCTGCCGCGCGGCCTGATCCGCTATTCGACCGAGAACGCGATGGCGCAGCATCTCGGCAAGAAGGAAATCCTCGGCCACATCGTCCGCCCGCGCATCCTGCTGTACACCGCCATCCTGGTTCTCATCACCGGGCTGGCCGCGTGGTTCCTGGCGAACCGCATTCCGCTCAAGGTGGACGTCATCCGCGACCGCTCGACGCTGGCCCGCGAAGCCGACGACGGCAGTATCGAGAATGTCTACATGCTGCAGATCATGAACACCGAGGAACGGCCACACCGCTACAAGGTAACGGTCGACGGCCTGCCCGGCGCGGAAATCGTCGGCGCCGACGAGGTCGAGGTGCCGCCCGCCACGCTGCAGTCCTTCAATGCCATCGTTCGCGTTCCGCCCGAGGCCGGCAAGAAGGGCGCCAACCAGATTCACCTGGAAATCGCCGCCCAGGAAAACGCTGCCATCAAGGTCCGCGAGAAAGCCTCTTTCCTCCAGCCCTGAAGCAATTCGGGGCGAACTGCTTGGGGCGGGACCTGGTTCCCGCCCTTTTTTTGTCCGTTCGCCCGGAAACTCGTCAGTCCCGTGAAACAGTCCGCCCGGCAAACGCGCGATCGAGAAAGTCCCGCAACCCGGTGAACTGCAGGCCAATATCGCCATAGTCGTCGTGGCTGCCGGGAACCAGCAGCAGCTCGACCGCATCGCTGACGCGCGCGCCATGGATCTCGCGCGCCTCGGCAACGGGAACCGTGCCATCCTCCAGGCCATGAACGATCAGCACCGGACAGGCGACCCGGGCAATGGTATTTCGTGGCGCGATCGCGTCGAAGCGGAAACCGATCACGTGCTGGACATAAGACAGAATGTAGGCGCCCAGCGGCCAGTAAGGAATGTGCAGCGTCGCCAGCCAGCGCCGCATCATTGCCGCCGGATGGGCGAAGGCGGCCAGACTGACCACCGCGCGCAGTTCCGGCTGGCGCGTGGCGACCAGCAGCGCGGCGCCGGCGCCGACCGAATGGCCGATCACCCCGAGCTCCGCTGGATCGACCCCGGGCTGCTCACGCAGCCAGGCCAACGCGGCTTCGATGTCCTCGGCAAAACGCGGCAACGAAGCGAAGGTGTCGCCGTCGCTGCGTCCGTGGCAACGCGCATCGACCAGCAGCAGCGAATAGCCCGCCGCATGCAGCGGCGCCGCCAGCGGCAGCATCATTT
>DATIUN010000067.1:0-2753 GCA_035466795.1 Azonexus sp.
CCTGATCGGCTTCCAGCGGTCGACGTCCATGTAACGCATGGTGCCCTTGAAGTCGGGGCCGCGCGTCTGGCCCTTGAAGCCCTTGCCCTGAATCGCCAGACAAGCCTCGGGGCGGGTCAGCCGGGCGACGCCCATGCGCTCGGTAAGGTTAAGCGTCGGCTCGGCATCCTTCTCCTTGGCCAGCAGGATCGGCTTGGCCGCCAGTGCCGCGCCCGGCCGCACGACGAGGAACTCCGGCTTGTGGTAGGTCAGCGAACCGGTTGGGCAGGCGAGCACACATTGACCGGCGTCGCAGGAGAAATCGCAGGCCTGCTGCCGGGCATCGATGTACGGTACCCCGACCCCCATGCCGTCGATCAGGTCAGCCAGCTTGATGGCGGAAACCGGGCAGACCTGAACGCATTGGCCGCACTTGATGCAACTGGAAAGGAAGTCACTCTCGTCCAGCGCACCGGGCGGACGCAGGCGCTTTTTTTGCGAATAGATCAGCGGCAGGAAACCGGACAGCGCGGCCCCCAGCACGCCGCCGGTAAGCAGGGCGGTACGCAGGAAGCGGCGGCGGTTGCTCTGCCGCTTGGCCTTGGACAGGGGGGGCGTCGGGGTTACCGCCGGCTTGCTGGCGTTCTCGCTGCCGTTGTCGTTCTCGTTATCGCTCATGATTGCGCCAGGCGTTCGGGTTTGATGAAGCGCGGCTTTTTGTCACGCAGGATCAGGTCGGGTTTCGAGAAGGGGGCCAGGCGCTCCAGGAAATCGAGGAGTTCCATCACCGGCGAACTGCGGAAAAAGCGGGCCATGGGCTGCTCGATCCAGATCTGGTCGGCGTAGGAATAGAGTTCGTGCGTCTGGTCGCCGATACCGTCCGCGTTGCGGTCGAAACCCTGGTAGTCATCCCAGTAGTTGCCGATCCAGACGTTCTTCGCATTGTTGTCGTTGTCGCCGTGTCCGCCGTAGCTGACCTGGGTCAGGTTGCCCTCGAAGGTGTTGTCGACCATGTTGTTGCCACCGGTCTCGCTGTTGAACAGGATGCCGATGCCGTTATAGGCGAAGCGGTTGTTGCGCACTTCGATGGTGCTGTCCGGCTGGAAGGGCGAGAGGTCGGAGCCGATGCCGATGCCACAATAGACGATCTCGTTGTTCTCGATGACCGTACCGGAAGCCTCCTTGAAGCCGATGCCCATGCCGGTGGCGCCGGTGGCATGTGAAATGACGTTGTTGCGCGCGACCCCGCCCTCGGTGTACATGAAATACACGCCCACCGCGTTGTCGTAGAACTGGTTGCCCTCGACGATGTTGTCGTTGGCGAACATGAAGTGGATCGAGTAACGGCTGCGGCGGCCGAGATTGTCGCGAAAGGTGTTCTTGTGTGCATACCAGGCCACCATGTCGCGCGAGTCGATGATCTCGTTTTTCTCGATCAGGTTGTTGTTGCTGTACCAGAGGCGCAGTCCGTCGCCGCGCACGCCGAGGTCGAGATCCTTGGAACGGACCTTGTTGCGGCGGACAATATTGTCGTTGGACTGCTTGAGATCGATGCCGAACAGGCAGTTGTCGATCTTCAGATCCTCGATCAGATTCTTGTTGCCACGCACGTCGAGGCAGGAGTCGTCGGTGTCGTGCGAATCGCCGGAGCCGGTCAGGTGGAGACCGCGTAGCACTGAATTGTTCGCATTCAGCGCCATCACCGTACCCTTGTCGCCGGCATCGATGATGACCTTGCCGCCGCCGTCGATGGTCAGCGGCTTGTTGATGACCACCGGTCCTGCGTAATGCCCGGGCGGCGGCTTGAGCACCGAGCCAGCCGGCGCCTTGTCAACGAGATCCTGGAAGGGTTTCAGGCCATGGACTCGCTTGTCGCGCTCCATCAGCATGAAAGTCGGCTTCGGGCGGTCGATCGTTACTCTTGGCGCGTTGCTCATGTCGGCATTCGAGCCGCGCTCCGGTTCGGAAAAACCGCTCGAACAGACGAGCAGGAGCGCGACGGCGAGCGCTCCCTTGGTGTATGCAGGCCGCGGCAGCACGGAATCCTACTCGGCCGAACCTTCGCGCAGCTGCTTGCGGCGGATCAACAGCGCCAGCATCATGCAGACGAAGATGATGATCAGCAGACCGTAGCCCCAGTAGGGGTAGGAGAAGGTCGAGAACTGCGCGACCTTGCCTTCGCCGAAGACGGTGGGCATGAAGGCCTTGACGGTGAAGGCGCCCCACGGGTGCATGTTGTGGCCGAAGAACCACAGCCAGCCGGCGTAGGTGATGACGAAGAACACCGGCAGCAGCGCCGGCACCAGCGCCAGCAGCAACTGGAATGGACGAATCTTGGCGACCCCGGCGATGACGATGCCCATCACGGCGATCAGGCCGAAGATGACGATCATCGAGATGTTGCGCACGTTGTCGCCCCACACCTTGATGCGGTCCATGTCCTTGAAGAAGGTGCCCGATTCCTTCATGTAGGCTTGCACGTGGGCTTCAAGGTGGCCCATGGCGAACTGGTCGACGATCATCCAGGCGGAGACGGCGATGAACCCTGCGGTCAACACCAAAAGACGGGGCTTTTTCCGGGGCATGGCAAAAGCCAGCATCATGACGGCAAAGAAGCCGAAAAAGAACTTGGCCAGCGGCTTTTCGACGGGCGCGCCGGTGGCGATCGGATACATCCCGACGTAGTGGTTGATGGTGTTCATTTCATGGACGCAGTCGAGACCTTCGGCATTCTTGTCGATGTCCTTTTTGGCGTCGGTGATCGGGTTGTAGCG
>DATIUN010000068.1:0-2342 GCA_035466795.1 Azonexus sp.
CCAAGGGCCGCAACGACTTCAGCTCTGAATTTCCGCCGATCGGCTCCCTTGAGGAGCTTGGCGGTATTTTTCCATATCGACAGAACCTCTATACGTAACGAATGCCAAATGGCGATTAGTTACGGTGCAGAAACAAGTTAAACGACTTATCAACCAATGGCATTCCCATCTATCACGTAGTTCCACTCCCCGAGAACATCATCATGGCGAATGAATCGATCTTTGATGTCGCGAAATGTATCGGAGCATTTGCGACCGATTTCATATGCCTTATCGAGGATGCGTGCAGTGACCTGTAAACCAGTTTGCGTCCGGGTGCGCTCGACCGTTTTCAACGCGGTCTCGGGAGAATCGAGCATCACGCCGCTCCATGTGCGCTCGACTTGGCTGAAGAGGCGGTGTTCGATGGGATTCCACTTCGAGGTATAGGGCGGATAGTGGGCGATGCGCACACGCAGTCCGAGATGCCGGGTCAGCTCGATCATGTCCTCCTTGAAGCGCAGGGAGCGGGCGGCGTTGGCGCCGCCGCAGTCGCACAGTAGTATCAACTCGGCGGCATCGGGATACATCGGACTGAAGAGTACCTCCCAAGCCAGGGCGACGGCATCGCAGACGAAGGCGCTGGTTTCGCGCGAGGTGCCAAGCGTGATGAAGCCAACGTTCGCATGCACATCGTAGACGCCGTGAGGCACCAGGCGACCGTCGGCGAGGTGACCGAAATCATGATCGAACACCGCTTGCGGCGCGGTACTGTAGCATTGCCCGGGCCGGTGCAGGGTGCCGAGCGGTTCCTTCTTCTTGGTGTCGATGGACAGTACTGGGATTCCGCGTTGGCGTGCCAAGCGTCGAAGGGCGGCAATGTGACGAAACTGTCGATCACGCGCTTGCGGGTCGACTTGTCCGGTGATCAGTTCTTTACACAGTGCGCGGCGACGAAAGCCGGCCTGATCAAGCAACGCAGCGGCGGTATTGCGACTGACTTCAATGCCGCGCTCAAGCAGGCGCTGCGCCAGTTGCATTGGCTTGAGGTCTGTCCAGCGCACGCGCTCATCGGTCGGACTGCCAGCGCTGTGTACATCGAGAACCTCTTGCAGAGCCGACTTCAGCAGCGGCTTGCGCTCGGTGATCGGCGGTCGACCTCCGCCGGGCCGGCGCGTTCTCTTGGCGTCTCCGCTGGGGCGTTGCGGGTTCTCCGGATCGTCGTTGCCCATCTGCTCCAGCTCGCTTATCCCCGTGTGGATCGTACGGCGACTCATGCCCAGCACCCGTGCAACATAGGCTACGCCGCCATAACCAATCTTCAACGCCTCGATCGCGGCATAGCGGCGCCGATGATCTTCCGGCAACGACCGGCAGTACAGCCGCATCGCTTCCTCGTGGACTGCCCCGTAACCCGTAAATTCGTTCATGGCGACGCACCCTCCAATCGGACGATTGGCACTGATGCTCGCAACAATGCGACGAATTTTCAAGATTGTGCCGGCGTTGCCAAAGACCTGAATCCGTGACGTTATAGGCGGGGTCATGGGTTTTCTGGCGACCATTGCCCTGGAGCCCGGAGTCAAGCGGAATAATGGCCGATGCCCCGGCGAATGCCATACGATGGAGGTAGGTTTTGGGTGGTACCTGGGTGCTACGGACAATAGGGTGCCGCCACCGCGGGAACACGGCGGGCAATCGCTGGGGGCAGATGAAATCAGGTGCTAGCCAGTTGGGCGTAGACCCGGCGGAAGACGGGCAGAGCCGGACAGCGCCAGCCGAAGGAGAGCTTGAGGCGGTGGCCGGTGCGAATCAGCCGGGCGGCCAGGTACATCAGTTCCTGCATGACGGTGCGCAGGCGTCGGCGCTTGGCTTTGTGGCGCACCGGGGCATCGGGGCCGAGCAAGGCGCGCAGGCCGATCCAGCGCAGGAGGTTGTAGGCGAGCTGGGCGCAGGCCAGCACCAGGGCATTGGTGGCGAACTTGCCGGACGGCAAACGTTCGATGTCCAGGTCGGTCTTGAACTCGCTGTGGAACTGTTCGGAGGTGCCGTGATCGGCGTACAGGGCGATGATGTCCTCGGGATCGGCCCACAGACTGGTCCACCAGCCTTCGATCTCGATCTCGGGGACCAGAAGGTGTTGGCCGTGCTTGTCGATGGTGCGCTCGACGACGCGCATGACGCGGCGAAGCGAATACGCATAGTCGGCGTCTTCGCGCTGAACGATGACGTCGAAGGTGGCTACGCGCTTTCCGGGGCGCGGCTCGACCCACTCGGCGTGTTCCTCGGCATGGGCGAGCCACTGCTCGCGGCTTTCCTGGCGCGGGTTCCACTTGATGATGTAGCGCACGGGCAGTGCGTCG
>DATIUN010000069.1:0-6019 GCA_035466795.1 Azonexus sp.
GCCTACGCGCTGTTCGAGGGCGGTGAAATCTGGGTCAGCGATTTTTCCAATCCGAAACAGCCGAAGACACAGCGCTTCCCCGCCGGCAGCCAGCCCTACGATGGCCTGGTCACGCCGGACGGCCGCTATTTCCTGGCCGGCCTGTTCGGCGAGGACGGCGTGGCGATGCTCGATCTCTGGCAGCCGGAAAAGGGCGCGCGCAAGATTCTGGAAAACTACGGCCGCGGCCAGGAAAAGCTGCCGGTGTTCAAGATGCCGCACCTGCGCGGCTGGTCGGTGGCGCAGGGCAAGGCCTACCTGCCGGCGATCGGCCGCCATGAGGTGCTGGTCGTCGACGTCGCGACCTGGAAGGAAGTCGGCCGCATCCCGGTGCGTGGCCAGCCGGTGTTCGTCATGGCGCGGCCGGACGGGCGCCAGGTGTGGGTCAATTTCGCCTTCCCCGACAACGGCAAGATGGACGTCATCGACACGCTGGCCAGCAAGGTCGTCCATGCCTTCGAGCCGGGCAAGGGCATCCTGCACATGGAATTCACGCCGCGCGGCGAAAACGTCTGGCTTTCCGCCCGCGACGACAACAAGGTGCTGATCTACGACACCGCGACCTTCACCAGGGTCGGGGAAATCGCCGCCGACAACCCGTCCGGCATTTTCTTCACCACGCGCGCTGCGCGCATTGGCTTCTGAGGTGGCGATGGACGACGCCCTCGAATTCCGCCTGCTCAACGAATTCCAGCGCGATTTCCCGCTCTGTCCGGCGCCGTTTGCCGAGCTGGCGGCGCGCCTCGGCGTTGGCGAGCGCGCGGTTTTGGGCAGTCTCGAAAAGCTGCGCCGCGAGGGCAAGATTTCGCGCGTCGGCGCGGTCTTCGCGCCGAAGCGGATTGGTGCCTCGACGCTGGCGGCAATGGCCGTGCCGCCGGATCGCCTCGACGCGGTGGCAGCTGCGGTCAACCGTTTTCCCGAGGTCAATCACAACTACGAGCGCGAGCACCGCTACAACCTGTGGTTCGTCGTCACCGCCGCCAGCGAGGGCCGCCTGCAGGCAACGCTGGGGGCCATCGAGAAGGCTGCCGGCTACCCCGTGCTTGCCCTGCCGCTGCTCGAGGAGTTTCATATCGACCTCGGTTTTCCGCTGCATGGCGAATCGCGCAAGACTTGCACGGCGACGCGTGCGTTGCAGCCGGCTTCGCCGATCGGCGGAGCGGAGCGGCGGCTGGTCTCGGTATTGCAGGAAGGGTTGCCGCTGTTCATGCGCCCATTCGCGCTGATTGCCGAACGGATCGGCGCTTCGGAAAACGAAGTGCTGAGCCGCATCGGCAACTGGCTTGACGATGGCGCCATCAAGCGCTTCGGGGTCGTCGTCAGGCATCGCGAACTGGGCTACACGGCGAACGCCATGCTCGTGCACGACATCCCGGACGAGCGGGTCGGCGAACTCGGTCGCGCCTTGGCCGAGGAACCGGCGGTAACACTCTGCTATCGCCGGCCGCGTGTAGTGCCCGATTGGCAGTACAACCTGTTCTGCATGATCCATGGCCGCGAGCGGGCAGATGTCGAAGCCATCATCGGCGACCTGCGCCAGCGCCATGGACTCACTGATTGCGCCCACGACGTGCTGTTTTCGCTGACCCGCTTCAAGCAGAACGGCGCCCGTTATGCCTGAGTTGGATGTACCACAAGGCCACTCGCTAGGCAGCGCGGTCGACCGGCAAATCATCGACAAATTGCAGGGCGGCTTTCCGCTCTGCGAACGCCCCTATGCCGCCGCCGCCGAGCAACTCGGCATCGACGAAGAAGAACTGCTGGCCCGCCTGCGGCGCCTGCTGGACGCCAAGGTGCTGACCCGCTTCGGACCCATGGTTCAGGTCGAGCGTATGGGCGGCTCCTTCGTGCTGGCCGCGCTGGCGGTGCCCGAAGCGCGCTACGACGAGGTGACGGCGCTGGTCAATGCGCTGCCGCAGGTCGCCCACAACTACCGCCGCGAGCATGCGCTGAACATGTGGTTCGTGCTGGCGACCGAAACCCCGGCTGGAATTGCCGAGGCCATCGCCAGGATTGAGCGGGATACCGGGCTGACGGTTTTCGCCTTCCCCAAGGAACGGGAATATTTCGTCGAAATGAAGCTGGCGGCGCGCGTATGAGCGACTTCCCGAAGCTCGACGCGACCGACCGTGCACTGATCGTTGCCACGCAAGGCGGCCTGCCGCTCGTCGCCCGACCCTATCAGGCGATCGGCGAACAGGTCGGTATTGCCGGCGAAGAGGTAGTGCGCCGCCTGCAGTCCATGCTTGAATCCGGCGTCATCCGCCGCATCGGCGCCGTGCCCAACCACTACGCCATCGGCTGGACGGCTAACGGCATGACGGTGTGGGATGTCGCGGACGACAGGGTCGATGAACTTGGCGCCCGCGTTGGCGCCTTGGACTTCGTCACCCATTGCTACCGGCGACCACGCCGCCTGGCAGGTACCCCTGGGGCAGGCGCGTTGCCCGACTGGCCTTACAACCTCTTTGCGATGGTTCATGGCGCCTCCCGAGCGGAGGTCGCCGACAAGGCCGCAATAATTGCGACGTTGCTGGGGGCGGAGTGCCGGGCCCACGAAATTCTGTTCTCGACTCGGATACTGAAGAAATCGGGTTTGCGAATCTGAATTCGCCGACCAGGGCGTCCGCATGACGGATTTGCATGGCCCATGCCAAATTGGCAGTAATTGATTTGTTTACAAATCAATGAGTTGGCCTGTTTTTCATAAATTTGCATGCCAATTTGGCAGCAACCCGGTATTTCTGCAAGCCAATTATTTGATCGATATATATTATAAATCAATGGCTTGGGTTCAGCGCCCGGTGCTGGCACCACTCGTGCTTTAAGTAGTCCGCCTGGGCGGGTGCCCAAGTCGTTTTCGCTTGGATGGCGGAGACGGTGAACTTAAAATCAATGAGGTAATACATGATGAAACTGTCGACTGTTGCAGCGCTTGCCATCGTTTCCCTGAGTGCCGTCACTGCCAATGTTAGTGCTGCCGACCAGAAGGGTATGTCCGGTATGGAAGGCCAGAAGGGCATGTCCGGCATGCAGGGTATGGAAGGCAAGAAATCCAAGTCCAAGCAGGAAGGCATGTCCGGTATGGGCGGCATGTCCGGCATGGAAGGCCAGAAGGGTATGTCCGGTATGCAGGGCATGGAAGGCAAGAAGAAGTAATAATCTTCACTCGAATGGGGCAGGCAGAGTGCCTGCCCCGTTTCTTGATCTTCAAACGGCATAATGACAACATGAAAAAGCTAATAGTCCTGCTCGGTGTGCTGATGGCCGGTGCAAATGCGCTTGCCGAGATTCCCGTATTCATCGCCGGCCTGGTGCCGGATCAGCGCCCGGATGGTGCCCCGGTCATCACTGTATTTGAACAGACCCCGGCATGGCAGGCGCAGGCGTTGCGCGGTATTACGCCGCCACCTACAGGTCTTGAATTCCTGAAATATCAGGGCGCCTGGTATACCCCGTTCATCTATCCGAATCTCACGGGCCCCTATGACATTCGCGGCCTTCATACCGATCTGGTGCGCAAGGATTGATCATGAAAAGCCCAAAAATCGGTCTCATCGTCGCCCTCGTTGTGGCGGTTGCCGCCGTCGGTGGCTGGTACGTCAGTCAGCGGGACGCAGCGCAACCTGCGCCCACGCCTGTTGCCATGGAGCCGTCCGCTCCGGTTGGTGGCAAGAATCTGCTGCGTTCAACATATGATCCCATTCACTTCAAGCCCGCCATCGAAACGGCGAAAGACGAGCATTGCCTGGCCTGCCACCGCGAGGTGCTTGACGACAAGGTTCGCGAAACCTCGCCGGCAGGTGTCAAGGCCAGTACCAGCAAGGCCTGGTATCAGCAACTAAGCACCTACACCGGGGAGCAGGACACCTTCCACCGTCGCCATCTGCTGACCGGGATGGCCAAGGAATTGATGAATTTGAGCTGCACTACCTGCCATCAGGGGAATGATCCGCGCGACGAAGCGCAGGGTACTTCGGCGACGGGCACGCCGCAGACCGACAACGGATTTACGCTGCGCAAGGTGGTCAACGTCGAGACGACCTGCCTCAAGTGCCATGCTCCGATGAACACCGCTGTCATGGGTTTGCCCAGCCCCTGGCCGGAAAGCAAGGAAATGTTCGGCAACTCCTGCCTGACCTGTCACGCTGCCATACGCACCAACCGCCATCAGGTTAGCTATCTCAAGGCTGAAGCGATCGAGGCCGCCGGCCAGAAAAATGCCGATGTTTGCTACGGTTGCCACGGCGGTCGGTCCTGGTATCGGATGGAGTATCCCTATCCACGCCATCCGTGGGAGGGTATGTCCCCGGAGGTGCCCGATTGGGCGAAGGACCGCCCGGTTGTCAGTGAAGCACGCTTTGCCCTGCCAGCCAATGGCAACCAGCCCAAGCAATAAGGACGAATCATGGATACGAAACGCAACTGGCTGGACATTCTTAATCCCAAACGTCGCAGCTTCCTCAAGACGGTCGGCGCCGGCGCTGCGGTGGCCACCACCAGCGGCCTTGTCGAACTTGGCTTGGGCGAGCAGGAGGCCCAGGCTTTTCCTTACGCGCCTTATCCCCGCGATGACGACCTGACGACGGTGGTGACCTCGTGCGATCACAACTGTGGCTCCCGCCATATGCTGGTCGCCCACAAGAAGGGTGATGTCATCGTTCGCTTATCAACCGACGACGGGCGTTATCAGGAGGGCGGCAAGATCGGCCTCGATACCGAGGAAAAGCCGCAACTGCGTGCCTGCCTGCGTGGGCGCTCCTATCGCAGTCGCCTGTATTCGCCGGAGCGACTGCTCTACCCGATGATGCGGGTTGGCGAACGCGGCGAGGGCAAGTTCAAGCGCGTTTCCTGGGACGAGGCGCTCGACCATGTCGCGAAAAAGATGGTCGAGCTGAAGCAGAAGTACGGCCCCACCGCCATTCTCGACCAGGCCTATGCCGGCACCTCCTACGGCGTGCTGCACAAGTCGGACCAGATCGAAGGCCTGCTCGCCCGCTTTCTCGGCATGTTCGGTTGCCGCACCAATTCCTGGTCGGTACCCAGCTACCAGGGTACGACCTTCAGTTCGCGGATGACCTTCGGCACCATCACCGACGGCAATGAGGACGACACCTTCGCGCATGCCAAGCTGATCATCATGTGGGGCTGGAACCCGGCCTACACCTTCCACGGCGGCAACACCTTCTATTACATGCGCCTCGCCAAGCAGCGCGGCTGCAAGTTCGTCGTCGTCGATCCGCAATACACCGATTCGGCGGCCAGCTACGATGCCTGGTGGATTCCGATCAAGCCAAATACCGACGCTGCCATGCTGGCCGGCATGGCGCACCACATCTTCGTCAACAACTGGCAGGACCAGAAGTTCATCGACAGGTTCGTGCAGGGCATGGATGCCGGTACGACGCCCAAGGAACTTGCCGACAAGGAGAACTTCAAGGACTACATTCTCGGCAAGAACGACGGGATTCCGAAGACGCCGGAATGGGCCGAGAAGATTTGCGGGGTTGCTGCGGTCGACATCAAAAAACTGGCGGAAATGTACGCGACGACCAAGCCGGCGGCGCTGAAAGCCAGCTGGGCGCCGGGGCGCGCCAGCTATGGCGAGCAGTACAACCGGATGGCTGCCGCCCTGCAGGCGATGACCGGCAACATCGGCATCCTCGGCGGCTGTGCCGAGGGTGTCGGCAAGGGGTGGCATGCCGAAGCGGTGGCCTATCCTTACGATGAGTATGCCAATGTCTGGTATGGCTCGATCAAGTCCGACCGCTGGGCGCATTGCGTGCTCAATTACCCCAACGTCAAGCGCGAGGAGGTCGGGCTGTGGCCCCGCGGCGACGAGCTCGACGGCAAGATTCCAAACATTAAGGCGATTTTTTGGCACGGTTCGGACTGGTTCAACCAACTCACCAACATCAACAAAGAGATTGAGGCGATCAAAAAGCTCGAACTGGTAGTGTGTTCCGATTCGACCATTACG
>DATIUN010000070.1:0-6942 GCA_035466795.1 Azonexus sp.
ACCATCGACGAAGTCGGCAACGCCGCCGCCTTCATGCTCTCCGACCTGGCCAGCGGCATCACCGGCGAGATTCTCTACGTCGATGGCGGAATGAATACTACCGCGCTGGGCAACGCGGAGCCGCTGCCCGCCTGAACGCCGGTTGCGGTCTACCCGCAAATACCATGAAAAACGCCGACCGGTTTCAGCCGGTCGGCGTTTTTTGTCCGGATCGCCGGCAAGGCAGGCGGCTTACTTCTCCTTGGCCTCCAGTGCGGCCGTGTTGATCTCCACCTTGTAACGGTTGCGCAGCGCGGCGAGGTAGCTGTGCACTTCCTCCTGCGCCTCCAGCGTGTTCAACTGGCGCACCAGTGCCTGCTTGCGCGCATCGTCGAGCGCTTCACCGGCATTCAGTTTGACCAGCTTGAACAGGGCGTAGCCGCTGCCCGGCAGATCGACACCGGCGTAGGCCGGCAGCTTGCCCGCGTCCATCTTGAAGACTGTCGGCACGGCAGGTGGCGGAACCTGACGCGGGTCGAGGCGGGAAACGCTCTTGACCGCCCCCCAACCGAGATTGTCGTCGCCTTTCCTGAGCGCTTCGAGACGCGCCTCGCCATCCTTGCGCGCCAGCGCCTGGGCCTCCTGCCGCCTGAGCAGGGTCTCGATGCTGCCCTTGACGCTTTCGAACGGCTGCAGCGTGGCCGGCTTGTAGTCGACGATGCGGGCGGCGACCAGCGTGTTCGGGGCAATCTCGACTGCTTCCGTATTGCGCCTGTTCTTCACCGAATCTTCCGAAAACACGGCGGCGAGAAGCTTTTCATTGGCCAGCGGGCCATTCACAGGATTGACCTGACGCCCGAGCCATTCGGACTGCTTGACGGCGAGGCCGAACTTCTCGGCGGCCGGCTTGAGGCTGTCGGACTGCTCATAGACGATATTGCTGAAGGCCTCGGCGGCTTCAGCAAACTTGCGCGACCCGGCAGCCTTCTTCAATTCGGCTTCGATTTCGCCCCTGACCTCGGCCAGATCCTTGCCCTTGGCGGCATGAATGCCGGTCAGCTTGATGATATGGAAGCCGAAATCCGATTCGACGATGCCCGAGATTTCGCCTTCCTTGAGGGCGAAGGTGGCATCCTCGAACGGCTTGACCATCATGCCGCTGCCAAAGAAGCCGAGATCGCCCCCCTTGGCTGCCGAGCCCGGGTCGTCGGAGTTCTTCCGGGCGAGGTCGGCGAAGGCCGCCGGATTCTTGCGGACCTCCTTCAGCACTTCCTCGGCCTTGGCCCGCGCCTTGTCCTTGCCGAGCTTCTCGAAGCCGATCAGGATATGGCTGGCGCGGCGCTCTTCCGCCTGCTGGTAGCGATCCTTGTGGCCGTCGTACCACGCCTTGACTTCGCCATCGGTAATCGCCAGCGCGGCGGCGATGGCGTCCATCGACATGACGACAAATTCAACCTTGGCCTGCTCCGGCATTTCGAACTGTCTGCTGTTGTCGTCGTAGAATTTTTTTGCCGCTCCGTCGGCCAGCTTGACCTTGTCGAGAAAGGTGTCGAGCGGCAGGCGATATTCCTGGATGTCGCGCGTTTCGGTCTGCATGGCCAGGATGCGGTCGCTTACCGTGCGCGCCGTGATGCCCGACTGGCTGACTGCGGTGGCGAGTTGCTGCAGGGTCAGGTCCTGGCGCAGACGCGCCTCGAAACCCGCCGGCGTCATGCCCTGGCCGCGCAATGCAGCCTCGTAACGCTCCGGCGAAAATTTCCCGTCGACCCTGAAAGCGTCGATCGAGCCGATCGTCTGCCGGATGGCTTCGTCGCTGGCGAACAGACTCTTCTTGTTGGCTTCCAGGAGCAACAGTTGCTGGTCGACAAGGTCATCAAGGATGGCCTTGCGCGCTTCCGGCGTATCGAGCATCTTGGCGTCGAACTGCCCGCCCAATTGCGCGCGCAGACGATCCTGCTGCTCGCGCATCGCCTGCTGGTACTGCTGCGGGCTGATCTTGACATCGCCAATCCTGGCCACGGCATCCCCGGTGCCCGCGTTGCGCACGTAGGATTCGACGCCGAAAAAAGCAAAAGGCAGGGTAATCAGCGCCAGAAAAACCTGGACGATCTTTTTGTTGTTGCGAACTGCATCAAACATGAGCGGAAAAACCCTTCGGATACGTTCAGAACGGCGAACGGCAGTTCACCAAAAGCTGCAATGATACCGTAGTTTCGTCGCCCTTCATTTGCTCGCCGACGGGTTCGAGAACTACGATGGCCCGATCAGTTGCCCGAGTCGCCGGATCGCATCGTCGATCTCCGGTCCGTGCGGGTTTCCGCAGTTCAGGCGCAGGCAGTTACGATACATGCCACTGGCCGAGAACAGCTCGCCCGGCACGAAGGCAAGTCCCCGCGCCAGCGCTTTTTCATGGAGAGCGGTCGCGTCGATGTCCCAAGGCAGTTCGAGCCACAGGACGAAACCGCCCTGCGGCTGGGTCATCCGGGTTTCCGCCGGTAAATGCCGGGTCACCGCCTGACGCATGCGCTCGACCTGCTGTTCGTAACTTCGCCGCAGGCCGCGCAGTTGGCGCTCGTAGGCACCGGAATCCAGATATTCGGCCAGCACGTGCTGCGTGATCGGATTGGTGCCGCCGCTGGTAATCGTCTTCTGCAGCGCCAGCGCCGGCCGATAGCGCCCGGCGGCCACGAAACCGATGCGGAGGGACGGCGACAGACTCTTGGAGAACGACGAACACAGCAGCACATTGCCGGTCGTGTCGAAGGCCTTGATCGGCCACGGACGCTGACTGCCGTAACAGAGATCACCGTAGATGTCGTCCTCGATCACCGGAACGCCTCTTGCCGCGGTCAACGCCGCCAGCAGGCGCTTTTTGTCATCCGGCATCACGCTGCCCAGCGGATTACTGGCATTCGGCACCAGCAGGCAGGCCGCCACGCGGCCGTCGCGCGTCGCCAGGTCGAGCGCTTCGACCGAGATGCCGGTGCGTGGATCGCATGGAATCTCCAGGGCGCGCAGGCCGAGCGTTTCCAGCAACTGCAGCATCAGGTAATAGGCCGGCGATTCGACGGCCACCGTATCGCCGGGCCGGGTGACAGCGCGCAGGCAGAGGCCAAGCGCCTCGGTACATGAATTGGTGACGACGATCTCGTCGCCGGCCAGCGGCCCGCCCCAGGCCAGCGAACGGCGCACGATCTGGCGGACCAGCGCCGGTTCGTCCATGTTGATGTGGCTGCCGCCTTCGAGCAGTTTCGGGTGACGGCGGGCAACACCGGCATACAGGCGTTGCAGGGCGGCCACTGGCAGCAAAGAAGGATGCGGCAGCGCCGCCGCCAGCGGCGCGATGCCCGGCTTGATGCCAGCCTGCAATACGCGGACCAGGCGCTGGGTGACATCGACCGGCACCGCAGCCTCGGGCGTCGAGCGGGACACGGGCTCGGCCCGTGGCGGAAGCGCCCGACGGACGAAATATCCGGATTGCGGACGCGCCTCGACCAGGCCACGATCCTCGAGCTGGCGTAGCGCCTGGACGACGGTCGACACCGAAAGCCGGCGTTCCCCGGCCAGGCGCCGCAGCGAAGGCAGGCGATCGCCGTGGCGCAGGACGCCGCTGGCAATCATTCCCTCCAGATCGCCGGCCAGCTTCTCATAGCGCAGCAGTTCATTCGTCATGAGGCACCGGTACAGTTGGCGGTTCATAAAACCAGCACAGTTGTTTTACAGATTCACTGTACTGGTAACAATTTTACTTTATTGAGACTGTATCACCAGCCGCCCCTGCCGTAATCTTCTTTCCAACAACAAATGCCGGAGAGGGCCATGGAAACTTTTTTGAACGACGGTGAAATCCACCTCACGGAAAACTCCCCGATCCACCTGCGCAACGCCGCCGGACAACGCATTACCTGCACCGCTGGCACGGTCTGGATCACGGTCACCGGCAACACCGGCGACATTTTCCTGACGTCGGGCGAAACTTACGGCGTACGGGACAATGGCCTGGCGCTGGTCGAGGCCATCGGCGCGGGAAGCATCCGGATCAGCCGGTCGGAGGATTTCCCTGCCTTGCTGACCTGGATCAGGCTTTTGCGCAGCGCTTTCCACCCCACCCGGAACACCGGCCTCGCGGCCTTTTGAACTGGCATACCGGATAGCGGCTGGCTACTCGACCGTCTGTGCAGCCAGCAAATCCCGCCCGAGTTTCAGGTCGTGATGAACCACATGGGTTTCGAAACAGCGGTCCATGAAAACCATGAGCGCGGGAATATTGCATTCGCCGCGGTTGAGCTCTTTGATCTTGGCCCGGACGAAGGCGCCGATCCGCGCATGGTCTCGCGCGTGGTCTGCGAACGGAATGCCATGTGCCCGTGCTGACGCCTCTTCCCACATGAAGTGGTGGTCAAGTTCCTCCGCCAGACGCGAAAGCAGCGCCAAGCCATCTCCTTCACCATCTTCGGCAGCGAGCAACGCATCCTTGACCTGCTGAATTTCGTGGAAAAGCCGGTCGTGCTGACCGTCCATTTCGGCGACGCCGGTCAGTAACCCAGTCGGAACGAGAATTGCGCTCATGCCACCTCCTTCAGACCATGCTGCGAGAATTCGCTAATCGAACAAACCGGGCTGCAATGGTCTCAGGTTGTCCTGCTTTACCGTAAAGCGGACCGGCACCCCGTGCTTTCCGATGGCCTCGACGACCATTCGTCCAGCCACGGCTTCGGCAATGACCCGGACGTTGCGCATTGCGGCCCTGTTTCTGCCGACGTAGGTTGCAACGCTACCGGCGCGCGGCAGCCAGGAGGATTTTGCTCGGGCCATGGGCCTTCCGCTCTCCATGCGATAACAAAGACAAAGATTAACTCCGCCCCGAAAAAATACGAATACTGTACATTTATACAGTTATCGGATAATCTTTATGCGTGGTCGGGAAATCAATGCATGAAGCATCGTTAGCGCGAACAAGGAGCAGGAATATGAAACACTTCCAGAAGTGGTTTGAATTGATGGCCGGCATATCCCGGGACGAAATGGCGCGCGAAGAACGCGCCCGGGAAATCTTCGCCGGGACCGGTCCCGACATTCAATTACTGCAGAAGCCCGCATGCTGGCGGCGACAGCGCCGGGTTAGCGGCGCGCAATCCTGAATGCGACAAAGGCGGCCGCAGCCGCCTTTGTCCGTCCGCCGGGTCTTTATCCCACCCAGCGGCGTGCATTACGGAACATGCGCAGCCACGGCGAATCTTCGCCCCAGTTTTCCGGATGCCAGGACATCTGCACGGTGCGGAAGACTCGCTCCGGGTGCGGCATCATGACCGTGAAGCGGCCATCGGCCGTGGTCACCGCCGTGAGGCCGTTTGGCGAACCGTTCGGGTTGTACGGATAGACCTCGGTCGGCTCGCCCTTGTTGTCGACGTAGCGGACAGCAGACAACACCTTGGCTTGGTCGTCGGCGTTGTCGAACACCGCCCTGCCCTCGCCGTGCGAGACGACGATGGGCACTTGCGAGCCCTCCATGCCGGCGAAGAAAATCGACGGCGATTCGAGGATTTCGGTCATCACGAAACGGGCTTCAAACTGCTCGACCTGGTTGCGACGGAAAGCCGGCCAATGCTCGGCGCCCGGAATGATCGACTTCAGCGCGCTCATCATCTGACAGCCATTACAGACGCCCAAGGCGAAGGTGTCCTTGCGATTGAAAAAGGCGGCGAACTCGTCACGGCAGCCGTCGTGCATCAGGATGGTTCGCGCCCAGCCGAGGCCGGCACCGAGCACGTCGCCATAGGAAAAGCCGCCGCAGGCGACCAGTCCCTTGAAATCCTTGAGGCTGACGCGGCCCGCCAAAATATCGCTCATATGGACGTCGACCGCAGCAAAGCCGGCCTTGTCGAAGGCAGCGGCCATTTCGTAATGGCTGTTGACGCCCTGCTCGCGCAGGATGGCGACGCGCGGCTTGCTGCCGAGTTCGCGGTAAACCTTCGTGAAATCGTCCTGCGGATCAAAGGTCAGCTTCGGCGTCAGGCCGGGATCGGCGATGTCGAGGATGCGGTCGAATTCCTGCTGGGCGCAACTCGGGTTGTCGCGCATGGCCTGCATCTGGTAGCTGGTCTCGGACCAGGCACGCTGCAGGTCGACACGCTTCTCACGCAGCACGCGCTTGGCGTTACGGGTGACGCGGATTTCGTCCCACTCGTTCATCGTACCGACGAAGTGGTACGGCACGCCACAGGCACGCAGGATGGGCGTAACCAGTGCGCGGTCGGCCCGGCGGATCTGGATCAGGGCGCCCAACTCTTCGTTGAACAGCGCGCGAACGATATGCTCGAAATCGCGACCGGCCAGCAGGTTGGTCAGCTTTTCCGAACCATCAACATCGCCAGCCCCGGCGTCGTAGCAGATGCCATCGAGATCGAGCGACACTCCTCGGCGCGTGGCGAAGGCCATTTCGCAGGCAGCGACAAACAGGCCGCCGTCGGAACGGTCATGGTAGGCGAGCAGCAGGCCATCGCGATTGAGTTTCTGCACAGCATCGAACAGGCCCTTCAGCTTGGCCGGTTCATCGACATCCGGCGCATCGCTGCCGGTGGCGTTGTAAACCTGGGCCAGACAGGAGCCGCCGAGACGGTTCTTGCCGAGGTCGAGCAGCAGGAGTTCGGTTTCGCCCTGATCGACAGCCAGTTGCGGCGTTTTCGTCTTGCGCACGTCGTCGACCGCAGCAAAGGAAGTCACCACCAGCGACAGCGGCGAGACGACCTGCTTCTTGACCCCGCCATCTTCCCAGGCGGTGCGCATCGACAGTGAATCCTTGCCGACCGGAATCGAGACGCCAATCGCCTTGCACAGGTCGGAAACAGCCTCGACGGTGTCGAACAGTCGGGCATCTTCACCAGCGACGCCGCACGGCGCCATCCAGTTGGCCGACAACTTGACCTTGGCCAGTTCACCGACATCGGCAGCGGCCAGGTTGGT
>DATIUN010000071.1:0-3188 GCA_035466795.1 Azonexus sp.
AGATCGCGGGCGGCCTGCATCAGGCCGACGGACAGCCCGGGAATGACCAGCGAGGCCGCCAGCGCGCCGATAACTGGCAGCACGTTGAGAACCAGCACGGTCAGCCAGTAGCTGACCACCAGCATCGACAGCATTGGCGGATTGCGCCTGAAGATCGCAAAGCCGGCGCCGATCCAGCGCCAGCCGGCGGCCGCCGGCAATGTTTGAGCTTGCATGGGGTCAGACCTCAACGAAAATGTCGCGGTAGGAGGCGTAGGCTGCCCCGGAGAATACCGGGATCAGCAGCAGCATCCACAGGAGCATTGGCATCGTGGCGATGAAGTCCTGATACGAGGCGTAGGTTGCCCCCGACAGTACCGTGATCAGCAGCGCCATGCCCAGTAGGAGCGGTGCCATGGCGATGAATAGCGCAATGATCAGGATCACGCCGAACACGGACATGGTCAGCCAGTTTTGGGCTCCCGCCAGGAAGCTGGCCTTCATCGCCTGCAGGGGCTTCATGTCATGTAGAAGGATGAGCAGGGGAGCGAACCAGGTGGCCATGATGACCGGGATCGTCAGGATGAAGACAGCGATGCTGGCTAGCATCACCGCACTGAGCGCGATACCGAACCCGGCGAGTCGGCCCGTGATCACGCTACCAATGGCATCTCCGCTAAGAATCTTGAAAGCCAAAAGGGCGAGGCCGAATACTCCTGCAGCAAAAATGACGCCGACAATCACCAGACTCCCGGAATTGTGCTGGAATCCTGCGAACAGATCAGCGATTTCCGCCTGCCCGCCCTCCTGCTGGTGATGACACATGCTAACGATTCCGCCCGCGAAAACCGGTAGCAGCAGAACCACCACGATTTGCCCGAAGACCGGCACGAGATTCGCGGCGAAGAAAAGAGTCATCAGCACCGCAGTACTGCCGATCCAGACGCCGAGATTGCCGATGAAGATTGCCCAGCCCTGGCGCAGCCAGATAAAGCAGTCGCCGGGGGCGACCTCGCGGGAGTCGCCGCGAAAGGTTGCCTTGACCACGGGAAATTGCGTACTTTCGTTCATGGCGTGATGCTAACGGGGCAAACCTTCCGGAGCAAGGCAAAGACGCTGCAAAAGGCTGCCGAAATGGTCGGGGTCCTTGATCGTTACCACAGACCCGGGGCGCGGGTGGTGCCGCACTTCCAGGCGCAGCAGCCAGAAACGCAGGGCAGCGGCCCGGCGCAGCGCCGGCCAGGCAACCGCTTCGGCCGGCGTCAGCGCACGCAATGCGCTGTAGCCGGCGAGCAGCGCCGCGAGGTGCCCGTCATCGGCACACCAGTCATTGGCCGCCACCGCCAGGTCGAACAGCAGGCAGTCCTCGCCGGCGAAGTAGAAATCGAGCACCCCCGAGAGCTGCTCGTCAGCCTGCCACAGGACATTGTCGCGAAACAAGTCGGCATGGATGATGCCGCGCGGCAGACTGGAATAATCCTGCGCCGCCTGGAAATCGAGCTCGGTGAGCAGTCGACCGCGCTCGTCGGCCGACAGCAGCGGCGCCAGGGCGCGCCCGGTGGCTTCGCGCCAGGCGTGGCCGCAGGGATTGGGCAGGGGCGACGGGAAATCGGCGCCGGCCAGATGCAGACGCGCCAGCATTTCGCCCAGCGTCCGGCACTGCGCCGGGGACGGCGCGTCGATGCACGCGCCGGGCAGGCAATTGAACAACGCCGCCGGCTTGCCGGCAAGCCGGCGCCAGAAGTGCCCGTCGGCGGTTACCAACGGACGCGGACAGGGTAAGCCGCGCGCCGCCAGATGGTCCTGCAGGGCCAGGAAAAACTCGAGTTCGCGCGGCCCCAGGTGTTCGAAAATCGTTAACACCCAGCGCCGTCCGCCGGCCGCCACGAAATAATTGGTGTTCTGCATGCCGGCGGCAATGCCGGACAACTCGCCCGGTGCCGGCAAACCGAGCGGCGCGAGCCAGGCCGCTAACTCCTCGATGCCGACCGTCGTATAGACTGACAAGCGCCTACCAGCTGAAGATTCTCCACATGGCTGGCGTAACGGCAGCACCGGGGCCGGGGCCGGCCTGCTGGACGAAATTGCCGTCGCCCGCCTGATCGACCAGATAGTACTCGGGACCGACGGTCGGGGTCACCTTGACCATGTAGAGCCGGCCGTTCTGGCGAAACTCCTCGCGGGTTTCGGTATCGCTTCTGACGATGGTGACCTGCGGCTCAAGCGCCGCATCGAAGGCTTCCATGCCCGGCGGCGGCGGCGGAACGGCGGGTAGCGGCTGATTGCCCTGCTGGGCCCAGGCCGGCAGGGCGGCGAGCAGGATGACGGGTAAGAGATGGCGCATGAAAAGATCCTTGGAAATCTGCCCCCGATTCTATTACAGGTTGAGCATCAACTCACGCTCGCTGGGCAGCGGACCGAACGGGCGGGACTCGTAGTGTTTGAAAATCGCCTCGACGACCTGCTCCGGCTCGTCGATCAACTGGATCAGATCGATGTCCTCGGGATCGACCATTTTCTCCTCGACCAGCCGCGCCTTGAACCAGTCGATCATGCCCCGCCAGAAAGCCGAACTGACCAGAATGAGCGGGATCTTCCGCGCCTTGCCGGTCTGAATGAGAGTGAGCGCCTCCATCAGCTCGTCCAGCGTGCCGAAACCGCCGGGCAATACGACATAGGCGCTGGCGAAGCGGACGAACATGTACTTGCGCGCGAAGAAGTGGCGGAAGGTCTGCGAAATATCCTGATAAGGGTTGGTCTGCTGCTCGTGCGGCAACTGGATGTTCAACCCGACCGACGGCGACTTGCCGAAATAGGCGCCCTTGTTGGCAGCCTCCATGATGCCGGGCCCGCCGCCCGAGATGACCGAAAAGCCGGAATCGGAGAGCAGGCGCGCCGTCCTCTCGGCGAGATCGTAATACGGCGAGCCGGGCGCGACGCGGGCGCTGCCGAAGATGGTGACGGCCGGCTTGATCGCCGCCAGGCGTTCGGTCGCTTCGACGAACTCTGACATAATGCCGAAAATCCGCCAGGACTCCCGGGCCGAAGCCGTCTGCAACAACGCCTCGGATTCACTGCCCATCACCAGTTTTTCGCTTTCCGTCACTGCTCATGCCTCTCTTGTTGTTGGTGGACGGCTCGTCCTACCTCTACCGCGCTTTCCACGCCCTGCCCGACCTGCGCAACAAGGCCGGCGAGCCGACCGGCGC
>DATIUN010000072.1:0-6485 GCA_035466795.1 Azonexus sp.
CGAGTTGTTTCCTTACGGATATGTGCAACAAGCCTGCAAGATCGCCGGCATGATCCGGCCGCGCGCATGGAGTACCGGCTGAGAATCACCAATGAGCAAATTGTCGGGTGAGCGGTAGCGTTCAGACCCTTCACCACGCCGCAAGCGTTTCGTAACCGTACATGAGCGGCCGTGTCTCCATCCCTCGGGAGCATCCGGGAATTCGTGTCTTTCCGGATGACGACAACGGCGGGAGATTGCAGGCCGGGTCGCAATTTCGGCACGTCATAACCATGGCCTGAACCGTTCAGGGCCGATCGCTGCTGCTCACTCCCGCCGCAACACCACCGCCGCCAGGGGCGGAATCGTGATTTCCAGGTTCGCCGGGCGGTTCATCCATTCACCTTCGCACGCGTCGATCGCCCCCGCATTGCCGAGGTTGCTGCCACCGTAAAAGGCCGAATCGCTGTTGAGTATCTCGACATAGCGCCCGGCCTGCGGCACGCCGAGGCGGTAGGCGGTTTGCGGCACCGGCGTGAAGTTGACCGCGATGACCACGAAACTGCCGTCGCGTCCCCAGCGCAGCCATGACAGCACCGAGTGTTCGCTGTCGTGACAGTCGATCCACTCGAACCCGAGGCTGGTGAAATCCTGTTCGTGCAGCGCCGGCGTGTCGCGATAGAGGCGGTTGAGATCGCCGGCCAGGCGTTGCAGGCCACTGTGATTGGGATCGGCCAGCAGGTTCCAGTCGAGTTCCCACGCTTCCGACCATTCGCGCTGCTGGCCGAATTCGCAGCCCATGAACATCAGTTTCTTGCCCGGCGTAAAGGTCTGCCAGGCGAGCAGCAGACGAAGGTTGGCAAAGCGCTGCCAGGTATCGCCGGGCATCTTGCCGAGCAGCGAGCCCTTACCATGCACCACTTCGTCGTGCGAGAACGGCAGCACGTAGTTTTCGCTGTAGGCGTAGATCTGCCCGAAGGTCAGTTCGTCGTGATGCCAGCGGCGATGGATCGGGTCGCGGTGGAAGTAGCGCAGGCTGTCGTTCATCCAGCCCATGTTCCATTTCATCGAGAAGCCGAGGCCGCCGACGTAGGTCGGCCGCGAGACCATCGGCCAGGCGGTCGATTCCTCGGCGATGGTCAGCGCGCCGGGAAACTCGGCGTGCACCATCGTGTTGAGATCCTTGAGGAAATCGACGGCATCGAGATTTTCTCGTCCGCCGAACTTGTTGGGCAGCCACTCGCCTGCCTTGCGCGAGTAATCTAGGTAGAGCATCGAGGCGACTGCATCGACGCGCAGGCCGTCGAAATGGAATTCGGCGAGCCACCAGTAGGCCGACGAGAACAAAAAGCTGCGTACCTCATGGCGGCCATAGTTGAAGATGTGGGTTCCCCAATCGACATGCAGGCCGAGGCGTGGGTCTTCGTGTTCGTAGAGCGCGGTGCCGTCGTACTTGGCGAGCGCCCAGTGATCCTGCGGAAAATGCCCGGGCACCCAGTCGAGGATGACGCCAAGACCGGCCTGGTGACAGGTGTCGATGAAGAAACGCAGGTCGTCCGGCGAGCCGTAGCGCGAAGTCGGCGCGAAATAGCCGGTGGTCTGGTAGCCCCAGGATTCGTCGAGCGGGTGTTCGGTGACCGGCAGCAGTTCGAGGTGCGTGTAGCCCTGGTCGACGGCATAAGGCACCAGGCGCTCGGCCAGTTCCCGCCACAGGTAGGGCTTGCCGTCCGGATGGCGCATCCAGGAGCCGGGATGCAGTTCGTAGATATTGACCGGCGCGTGCTGCCAGTCCCAAGCCGCACGCTTGGTCAGCCAGTCGGCGTCGCCCCAGACGTGCTGCGAAGGCGCCGCGACGTAGGCGGCGGACCCGGGACGCAGTTCGAAGCCGCGCCCATAGGGGTCGGACTTGATCAGCTTGGCGCCGCTGTGGCGATTGACGATTTCGAAGCGGTAGAGGTTGCCGGGCTGCGCTGCCGCGACCGTCGTCTCCCAGACGCCCGACGATCCCAACGGATGCAGAATATCGACCCCGCCGCGCCAGCCGTTGAAGTCGCCAACGACCGAAACCCGCCCGGCATTGGGTGCCCAGACACGGAATACGGTGCCGCCTTCGGCCGGGTGAGCACCGAGCAATCGGTAGGCCTGAAAATTACGGCCCTCGTTAAACAGATAAAGCGCGTCTGATGAGTGCATTTTTTTCCCCTCACGTATTATCATAAGCTTAAATTACGAAAAGGGAGACTGGCCATGTCAAACATTACCCCATGCCCGAAGCAGGCATATTGCGAATTACGGGACCAGACTGACATGCGCTACATCAGCCAGCTCACGCGCGGCACCTTCGCGATCATTCTCGCTGGCGGCCGCGGCAGCCGCCTGAAGCAGCTGACCGATTTCCGCTCGAAGCCGGCCGTGCCGTTTGCCGGCAAGTTCCGCATCCTGGATTTCGCGCTGTCCAACTGCGTCAATTCGGGCATTCGCAAGATTGGTGTCGCCACGCAGTACAAGGCGCACAGCCTGATCCGTCACATCCAGCGCGGCTGGAGCTTCCTTGACGGCCGTTTCGAGGAGTTCGTCCAGTTGCTGCCGGCGCAGCAGCAGATCGACGAAACGCAGTGGTACCAGGGAACGGCCGATGCGGTCTTCCAGAACATGCATTTTCTCAAGCGCTACAACCCGGAACATATACTCGTCATCGCCGGCGACCACATCTACAAGATGGACTACGGCCGCATGCTGGCCTTCCATGCCAACCACCAGGCCGACATGTCGGTTGCCTGTCTCGATGTACCGATCGACGAAGCGCGCGAATTCGGCGTCATGGGCGTCGATGACACCGGTCGTGTCGTCGACTTCGTCGAGAAGCCGCAGAACCCGCCGCACATCCCCGGCCAGCCCGACCGTGCGCTGGCCTCGATGGGCGTCTACATCTTCAACGCGAAGTTCCTCTTCGAGCAACTCCTGCGTGATTCCCTGACCAAGGGATCGAGCCGCGATTTCGGCAAGGACATCATCCCGCACATCGTGCCGCGCTACCGCGTGTTCGCCCACCGCTTCGCCGAATCCTGTGTCGGCAGCGATGACAGCCACAAGCCCTACTGGCGCGACGTCGGCACCATCGACGCCTACTGGGAGGCGAACATGGAAATGACCAAGGTGACGCCGGAACTCAATCTCTACGACAAGGACTGGCCGATCTGGACCTACCAGGAGCAACTGCCGCCAGCCAAGTTCGTCTTCGATGACGGAGACCGCCGGGGGACTGCCATCGACTCGCTGATCTCCGGCGGCTGCATCATTTCCGGCGCCACGGTCAAACGTTCGCTGCTCTTTTCCAGCGTCGGCGTGCATAGCTGGGCCCGGGTCGAGGACTCTGTGATCCTCCCCGGCGCGATCATCGGCCGCCGCGCCGTGATCAAGCGCTGCATCATCGACAAGTATTGCCGGATTCCCGAGGGCATGGCCATCGGCGTCAATCCGGAAGAAGACCGCAAGCGCTTCCACGTCAGCCCCAAGGGAATCACTTTGGTCACCGCGGAAATGCTCGGTCAGGGCGCAGCATCCAGAAGCTGATGGCCGATCTCGCCTTCCTCTGGCACATGCATCAGCCGGACTACCGGCATCCGGAAAGCGGCCAGTTCATCCTGCCCTGGGTGCTGTTGCACGCCATCAAGGACTATTCCGACATGGCAGCGCACCTGGAGCGCCATCCGGGCATCCGGTGCACGGTCAATTTCGTGCCGGTTCTGCTCGACCAGATCGAGGATTACGCGAACCAGTTCGCGACCGGACAATGGCGCGATCCCTTGCTGCGCATCGCCAGCGATCCAGACCCGAACAACCTGCCGTCCGCGGATCGCGACTGGCTGCTCGATATGGCCTTCCGCTGCCACGCACCGACCATGATCGAGCCGTTCGCCCCCTACCGGCGCCTGCGCGACATGCTGGCCTGCGTGCGCGCCTACGACGGCAACGCCCTCGGCCATCTTTCGGGCGCCTATTTCGCCGATCTGGCCACCTGGTACCTGCTGACCTGGAGCGGTGAGAGCCTGCGCCGCAACGGAAAGACCATTCCGGAACTGATGGCCAAGGGTGTCAATTTCACGCTGGCCGATCGCCAGGCGCTGCTGGACGAGCTGGGCGTAACCATCGCCGGGCTGATTCCCCGCTACCGCGCCCTGGCCGAACGTGGCCAGGTCGAACTCAGTTGCACGCCGGCCGCGCACCCGCTGGCGCCGCTGCTGATCGATTTCAAGGCCGCCCGTGAAGCCTGGCCGGAATGCACGCTGCCGGCCGCGCCCGAATATCCGGGCGGCCAATCGCGCGTCGCCAGACACCTGGCCATGGCCCAGGAAAGCCATATGCGCCGTTTCGGCCAGCCGCCGGCCGGGCTGTGGCCGGCCGAAGGAGCGCTGTCGACGCCTTTCCTGAACCAGATCGCCGACGCCGGGTTTCAATGGACGGCGAGCAGCCACAGCGTGCTCAAGCATTCCGCCGGCATCCACGCCAAAACCACCGCACCTTGGCAGGCACCGGAAGGCACGCCCGGCGACATCACGTTGTTTTTTCGCAACGAGCAGCTCTCGGACCTGATCGGCTTCGAGTACGCCAACTGGCACGGCCGCGATGCCGCCCGGCACTTCATGAGCGAAATCGATGCCATCCATCTGCAGGATCCCCGCAACCTGATCCCGGTCTTTCTCGACGGCGAAAATGCGTGGGAGTACTACCCGTACAACGGCTGGCATTTCTTCAACGATCTTTACGAAGACCTCGCCAAGAACCCCCACATCCGTACCGTTACGCTCTCCGAAGCGGCGGCCGTCCAGCATGACCGGCGCAGCCGCCTGCCACATCTCACCGCCGGCAGCTGGGTTTATGGAACCCTGTCGACGTGGATCGGCAACCCGGACAAGAACCGCGCCTGGGAACTGCTCTGCGACGTCAAGCAATGCGCGGACCGTGCAGTCGACAGCAGCCGCCTGAGCGAGGCCGATCGCGCCGAAGTCCTTCGCCGCCTGACCGGCTGCGAGAGTTCCGACTGGTTCTGGTGGCTCGGCGACTACAACTCGCCGCAGTCGGTCGCCTGCTTCGACAGCCTGTTCCGCGAAAACATCAAGGCCCTGTACCGTCTGCTCCGCCTGCCGGTGCCGGACGTCCTCGATCACCCGATCAGCGTCGGTGGCGGATCGCCGGAAAGCAGCGGCACCATGCGCCGCGCCAATTGAACACCCAAGGGATACCGCTACCGGCCCTGCCGGAGGAACAAACAAGAATATGACCCAATTCGTAACCCTGCTCCTCGGCGTCCACGCCCACCAACCGGTGGGCAATTTCCCGGAAGTGATCGAGGACGCGCACCAGCGCTGTTACAAGCCTTTCATCGAAACGCTTTACGCCTACCCGGACTTCCGCTTCGCCGCCCATTTTTCGGGCTGGCTGCTCGACTGGCTGCGCGAACGCCATCCGGCTGACATGGCGCTGCTCGCCGAAATGGTCGCGCGCGGCCAGGTCGAGCTGTTCAGTTCCGGTGACACCGAACCGGTGCTCGCCGCCATTCCCCACCGCGACCGGGTCGGCCAGTTGCGCACGTTGAACGACAAACTGGCCGCGTGGACCGGCGTCACACCGACCGGCGCCTGGCTCACCGAGCGCGTCTGGGAATCGTCCGTGGTGCCGGCGCTGGCCGAAACCGGGATCGCCTACGTGACCGTCGACGACTACCATTTCTTCTGTACCGGCAAATCCGCTGACGAACTGGACGGCTTCTTCAGCACCGAGGAGGATGGCACCCGGCTCGACCTGTTCCCGATCTCCGAAGCCCTGCGCTACCGCCTGCCCTTCTCGCCGGCGCACGAGGTCATCGGCTACCTGGAAAACCTGGCCGACCAGGGCCACGCCGCCGCCATCTATTTCGACGACATCGAAAAGTTCGGCATCTGGCCGGAGACCTACGACTGGGTCTACCACCGCGGCTGGCTCAAGGCGCTGATCGAGGGCGTGCTGGGCAGCCCGAAGATCCGCACCGCAACCTACGCCGACTTTCACGCGCAGCACACGACGCGCGGCATCGTCTACCTGCCGACCACCTCGTACAGCGAGATGAACGAATGGACGCTGCCGATGCCGGCGGCCGGCATCTATTCGAATTTCCTTGCCGGCGAAAAAGCTGCCGGGCGCGTCGATCTTCACCGGCCGTTCATCCGCGGCGGCATCTGGCGCAATTTCCTCTCGCGCTACCCGGAAGCAAACTGGATGCACAAGCGCATGCAGGCGCTGTCGACACGCCTCGCCGCGCTGCCTGCGGCACCGCCCGAACTGACCGCCGACCTTTATCGCGCCCAGGCCAATGACGCCTACTGGCACGGCCTGTTCGGGGGCCTCTACCTGCCGCATCTGCGGCGGGCCGTATGGAACAACATCGTCGCGCTCGAAGCGAAACTCGACGCCCTGCAGCCACGTCCGGGAACGGTTGCGGTCGACCTCGATTTCGATGGCAAAAGCGA
>DATIUN010000073.1:0-4148 GCA_035466795.1 Azonexus sp.
CGACGCGCACCGGCTCGCCGACCGGCGTCGTCCAGGCTACCTGCTGCAGCGCCAGACCAGCCAGCGCGGCGAGCAGCAGAAAGGCGATGCCGACCCGCCAGCGCAGCAGCAATGCGCTGGCCAGTGCGACCAGCAATGACAGTCCGTGCACTCCAAGCACGGGCGCGAAACCGGCCAGCGGGCTGGGCGGCGCCTGCGAGTAGCCGAGAGCCAGCCAGGGGAAACCGGTGAAAATCCAGCTCCTGAGCCAGTCGACCGCGGCAATCAGGGCGGCGAAGAATAGCGCCTGCCGCCACGGCCCCGCCGGCTGCCAGCGCTTGAACAGCCAGCCGGCGAGCAGCGGGAAGAGCGCCATCACGGCACAGAACAGGAAGGCGGCGATCCCAGCCAGCCACCACGGCATGCCGCCGAATACGGAAAGGCTGACATAGACCCAGGAAACCCCGGTCAGGAAGAAACCCAAGCCAAAAAAGAGCCCGGTCAGCGCCGCCTCGCGCGGTGTATCGGCGCGCCGCAGCAGGGCAAACAGGCCGAACCAGACCACGGGCGCCAGCCAGAACAGGCCGAACGGGGCAAAACACAGAACGCCGGCAACGCCGATCAGCGCAGCCAGGCCGAAGCGGTATCGCGCCCGCTCAGGTAGCCGTATCGTCGGCACCGGGCTGCGGCGTGGGCTGCGTGCTGACCAGCAACGTGTACAGCCGCCGGCTGTCGGCACGCAGGACCTGGAAACGCATGCCGTCGATATCGATGATTTCGTTGCGCTTGGGCACGCGACCGAGGTGGCGCAGGATCAGGCCGCCGACGGTATCGAATTCATCGTCGGAGAATGCGGTCTTGAAGGCTTCATTGAAGTCCTCGATCTCGGTGCGCGCCTTGACGCGGTAGCGGCCGGTCGAGTCGAGGCGGATGTTGTCGTGCGCCTCGTCGAAATCGTACTCGTCCTCGATGTCGCCGACGATCTGCTCGAGCACGTCCTCAATGGTGACCAGGCCGGCGACACCACCATATTCATTGACGACGATCGCCATGTGGTTGCGCGAGACGCGGAATTCTCGGAGCAGCACATTGAGGCGTTTGGATTCGGGAATGAAAACTGCCGGCCGCAGCCAGTCACGAAGATCGAAACTGGCCTCGGTCTGAATGCGCAGCAGATCCTTGGCCAGCAGGATGCCGAGTACCTTGTCACGGTCGCCGTCGACGACCGGAAAGCGCGAGTGGGCGGCGTTGATGACGACCGGGATGATTTCGCTCATCGGATCGTCGATGTCGATGACGTCCATCTGGGCCCGCGGAATCATCACGTCGGTGACGCGGGTGTCTGAGGCGGCGAGCGCGCCCTCGATGATGGTCAACGCATCGGCGTCCATCAGATTGCGCTCGTAGCCGGTGTGCAGAATTTCAAGCAGCTGCTCGCGGTCGTCGGGCTTGCGCAACAGCAGGGATGAAATGCGTTCGAGAATGCTGGGTCTACTGGGGCTGTCCATAATTTTCAGGCGGTCAGGTCATCCGGTACGGATCGGGGTAACCCAGCGCGGCAAGAATTTCCCTTTCTTCGTCTTCCATGGCCAAGGCATCTTCGTCGTTGTCATGATCCCGACCTTGCAAATGCAGCATACCATGCACCGTCAGGTGCGCGTAGTGGGCGGCCAGCGGCTTGTTCTGCTCTGCCGCCTCGCGCGCCACCACCGCCGGGCAGATGACCAGATCACCGCTCACCACTGGTTCCGTGTCATAGGGAAATGACAGCACATTGGTCGCGTAATCCTTGCCACGATATTCGCTGTTGAGCGCCCGGCCTTCGTCGGCGTCGACCAGGCGGATGGTGATTTGGCCGCCACCGGCCAGCGCCGCCCGCGCCCAGCGCACGAAATCCGCCCGCAAGGGTAAGCCCGCCCGGTTACAGGCATATTGCAGCGAGAGGTCAAGGCGTTTGCTTGGTGTGGTTTTCATAGGCGGCGACGATGCGGGCGACCAGCGGGTGGCGTACCACGTCTTCCTTGAGAAACTCGGTGAAAGCCAGGCCGCGCACGCTCTTCAGGAGGTCGCGGGCTTCGCGCAGGCCGCTTTTCTGGCCCTTCGGCAGGTCGACCTGGGTCAGGTCGCCGGTGACCACAGCCTTGGCGCCGATGCCGATGCGCGTCAGGAACATCTTCATCTGCTCGGGCGTCGTGTTCTGCGCCTCGTCGAGGATGATGAACGCATGGTTCAGTGTGCGGCCGCGCATGAAGGCGAGCGGGGCAATCTCGATGGCGTTCTTTTCGTACAGCTTGCTGACGCGGTCATGGCCCATCAGGTCGTACAGTGCGTCGTAGAGCGGGCGCAGGTAGGGGTCGATCTTCTGCGTCAGGTCGCCGGGCAGGAAACCGAGGCGCTCGCCGGCCTCGACCGCCGGCCGGGTCAGGATGATGCGCTCGACCAGATCGCGCTCCAGGGCGTCGACCGCGCTGGCGACGGCGAGATAGGTCTTGCCGGTGCCGGCCGGGCCGATGCCGAAGGTGATGTCGTGCTCCTGAATGGCTTTCAGGTAGGCCACCTGGCGCGGCGTGCGGCCGTGCAGGTCAGATTTGCGGGTCACCAGTTGCGGACCGTCGACCGGGCCGCAAGCGCTGCGCGAAACACGGCGCACCGGTGCGTTGAGCAATTCGATCAGGCCGAGCTGGATTTCATCGACCGACAGCGGCACGCGCGCCATCGCGTAGAAATGGCGGATGGCATCCGCGGTCAACGCGGCTTTTTCGCCCGAAATCGAGAACCGCTCGTTGCGCCGCTTGATGACGACATCGAAGCCGGTTTCGATTTGGCGGACGTTTTCGTCCAGCGGGCCGCACAGATTGGCCAGCAGGACGTTGTCGATCGGCGCCAGCACGACTTCCACCGGCCTGCTCTTCGGCGCCGGTCTAGTTTTCTCGGATGACAATTTCGCCCCTCAGGCTGTGCGGCAACGCGGCGGTGATGCGGACATCGACGAAGGTATCGATCAGCCTGGCACTGTTGGCAGGCCCGGCGACGAAATTGACGATGCGGTTGTTGTCGGTACGTCCGGCCAGCTCGCTGGAATCCTTCTTCGAGGCGCCTTCGACCAGCACGCGCTGCACGCTGCCGACCATGGCCTGGCTGACGGCTTGCGCCAGTTCGTCGATGCGTTTCTGCAAACGGGTCAGGCGGGCCGACTTGACGCTGGCCGGGGTCGAGTCTTCCATTTCGACGGCCGGCGTGCCGGGGCGCGGACTGTAGATGAAGGAAAAAGAGGCATCGAAGCCGACTTCGTCGATCAGCTTCATCGTCTTCTCGAAATCCTCGTCGGTTTCGCCGGGAAAGCCAATGATGAAGTCGGACGACAGCGAAATGTCCGGCCGCGCCGCGCGCAGCTTGCGGATGATCGATTTGTACTCGATCGCCGTGTAGCCGCGCTTCATCCCCGCCAGAATGCGGTCGGCACCGGACTGCACCGGCAGGTGCAGGTGCGACACCAGCTTCGGTACCTTGACGTAGGCATCGATCAGGCGCTGCGACATTTCACGGGGATGCGAGGTCGTGTAGCGAATGCGTTCGATGCCCGGCACCTCGGCGATGTACTCGATCAACAGCGCCAGATCGGCCTTTTCCTCGCTGCCTGCCATGGCGCCCTGGTAGGCATTGACGTTCTGGCCGAGCAGCGTCACCTCGCCGACGCCATTCGCCGCCAGCCCGGCGATCTCGGTCAGCACGTCCTCGAACGGCCGCGACACCTCGCCGCCCCGCGTATAGGGCACGATGCAGAAGGTGCAGAACTTCGAGCAGCCTTCCATGATCGAGACGAAAGCCGAGGCGCCCTTTACATCCGCCGGCGGCATCGCATCGAACTTCTCGATTTCCGGGAAGGACACATCGACCGCCGCCTTGCCCTTGCGCTTGCGCTCCGCGATCAGTTGCGGCAGGCGATGCAGGGTCTGCGGGCCGAACACGATGTCGACGTAGGGCGCGCGGGCGACGATGGCGTCGCCTTCCTGGCTGGCGACGCAACCGCCGACGCCGATCACCAGATCCGGATTCAGTTTCTTCAGATGCCTGACCCGCCCGAGGTCGTGGAAAACCTTCTCCTGCGCCTTCTCGCGCACCGAGCAGGTGTTGAACAGGATGATGTCGGCTTCTTCCGGGTTGTCGGT